>CALDNG010000350.1 GCA_937915285.1 uncultured Desulfomonile sp.
CCAAACCCAAATTGATGGCCCCAAAAATAGTCAGGTCAAAGCCTCCTGCTGCCGCGAAGTCAAAGGCAGCAGTCGTTGTGGTTTTTGAAAAGTTCAGGAAAACCCCGGACCAGCAATTCATCGATTCAGCTTATCAGGCTCTTGAGCCACCAATTGTTGTTGGCGGTAAATATGAATTTGTCAGCCCGGCTAAAATAAAACAGGCCATAGCGAATGGAGAAATAAAATCCGCAAATGTGGCGGATTTCAAAAAAGGGCTTGAGTCAAACCTAAAGGTTTCCAAACTCTTGATAGTGACAATAAGACCGAATGAAGCCCGCTACGATGTTGAAGCCGAGCAGTTTGATCTGGTTTCTGGAGCATCAACAATGAAATCAAGCCAGATCGGTGTTGAGGCCTCCGAGCTGAACAAAGCGCTGGAATTGATTTCCAGGGAAGCTTTTGAAATCAACTAGATTTCAGGGGATGAGCACAGATATTTTTTCCTCGGAAAGGCTTATATCTACGGGTGTTTCACCAAAGTAATCACCGTCAACTTCGACAGGATTTGGCGGTGATGCCTCAATGCGTATGTTCCTCGCGCTAAATCGTTGTATGCCGCCGACGCATCTCGAGACTCTAAAAACCCCGGCCAAGCCGTATTTCACAAGGTTGCCCAGGGAGCCTTTAGAGAAAACGCACACTTCAAACACGCCGCTGGTCAGTGAAGCTTCATTTGAAAACTCGAATATGCCTCCATACTTTCTGATCTTTTGAACTATTACGAGTTTCCCCACTACTTTTCTGTTTCCATCGGCAGTTACGTGGATATCATTTGGCCTGTAGAGGCTAAACGATTTGATTATGGGACCTACATATCCGCGAAAACCTAGGCGGGTTGGACGATTTAAGGCTATGTTCCTTGTGACAAGCGCATCAAAACCGGATGAAACAAGCATAAGGAATTTACGGTTGTTAACAACGCCCATGTCGATTTTCATGGATTTGCCTCTTTCCATGACTTGGACCAATTCCGGAACCGTTTTGGGCAGGGACAGTTCTCTGGCGAGTATGTTGGCCGTTCCCGTCGCCAATACCAGTATGGGTGGCAAAGCGCTCGGTTTGGCCGAATTGATAACTTCGTTTATTGTGCCGTCACCTCCGGAGACGACAAGGCAATCGAATCCGGGAGCTATTGAAGATGCGATGCTTTCGGCGCTCCCGATTGACGTGGTAAATTCTACTACAACCTCATGTCCCCGCGCTTTAGACACCTCGACAAACTTTCTGACAGTTTGAGGTGTTTTACCACGCCCTGAAACGGGATTGCCGATCAGCAATATTCGCATTGGTTTCAACTATTCTTTTGATGACGCTCCAAAAATTCATTCCACCGTTTGTCCACGAAATCCTGAAGCGCTTCAACCTGCTGCTGGTTAATCTTCTTGAAACGGGTTTGACCTTTTACATAATCGGCGACAGGTTTTCTTTTACCCTTTTCTGCTAGATTTAAGGAGCGCGAAGTTAACTGAAAAAAGCCTTCTTTTATTTCGAACAGCACGTGTATTCCGGAGTCAACAGCCAGTTTTCCCATCTTGATCAGGTCCTTGTTTGGGAAGCCCCAGCCAGGAGGACAAGGAGCATGTATTTCCATGTACCTGGACCCGAGCGTGTCTCTGGCGGTCTTCACCTTGTCGAAAAGGTCCAACGGAAAGGAAGGTGATGCTGTGGCGATGTAAGGAATCCTGTGGGCCTCGATGATTCCAATCATGTTCTTTTTGTGTTGTAGTTTGGAGAGCACAGGTGTGGTGGAAGTAATAGCTCCTGCTGGACTAGCGCTGGAACGCTGGGTTCCAGTATTCATGTATCCTTCATTGTCATAACAGATGTAGAGGAAATTTGTGCCACGCTCCAGTGCGCCGGAAAGAGCCTGAATCCCTATGTCGTATGTGCCACCGTCCCCTGCGAACGCCAACACTGTATAGTCATCATGCCCCAGAGCCTTTAGCCCCGCCGCAATCCCCGACGCCGCAGCCCCAGTGGCTCCAAAAGGGTTATTAATACAGATTGTTTTTACCGGTGTAACCGGATATACGCCATGGAGCACTGTCATGCAACTTGCCGGAACGGCAACGATGGTTTTGCCAGGGTTCAGAGCCTTTAAGGCGTGACGGTACGTAAGCATCAAGCCGCAGGCCGCGCATGATCGCGTTCCCGGTAGAATGTATTCTTCCTTAGGCAGTAATTTGGCTGCAGATGTCGCCATTATATATCTCCGTAAATAGTAAGTTATGGATCAATCCAAGCTGGTTTCGTAAGAAGGATAGCCTACTGACTTTTTATGTCGATCCATGCGTGACTGATTTCACCGGTAATAGCTTTGTAGGTCTCATCAGCCAGGGTTTTGGGGAGGACATCCCGACCACCTAGACCAACAACGTAAGATGAAAATTTTGGGTGATGACCGGAGTCATACAAGGCCGACTTGAGGTCCATGGCTAAAGCCCCCTCATAACCGTAACTCACATCCTTTTCCAGAACAGTCACGGTTTCCACCCTCTTAAGCTCATTCAGCAGGCCTGCTTTGGGGAAAGGTCTATAAGATCTCACTCCTATCACCCCTACTTTTAACCCCTTCTGCCTCAGCAGGTCAGCCGCCAGGGTGCATTCTGACGCGAGGGACCCAAAACTCACCATAGCGTGCGTAGCGTCCTTCATCTTGTAGTTCCAGACCAGGCCCCCGCAAGTTCTGCCGAAGAGCTTGCTGAACTCCTTGTCGGCTTTCTCGATTATATCCAGTCCAGCGATGAGGTCCTGCTGCAAACGATAACGTATGTCCATGTAGCCTGGCGCCATGTTGCCATCAGGATCAGGCCTCGGATCACTCAGTATCAGGGGATTGACGTTCATAGCTGAATATTCCGCTATGCCAAACACAGGGGGTCTAGGTGGCAAATACTGATCAACCAGTTCCTGTGGGGGTATGTCTACCGGAGTGGTGGTATGAGATAGTATGAAGCCGTCATAGCAGACCATCACCGGAATGTTCAACTGTTCGGCTATGCGGTAGGCCTGGATGATGGAATCAATGACCTCCTGGCTGTTGCCGCAATACAATTGTATCCATCCAGTGTCCCTTTGGGATATGGAATCCTGCTGATCGTTCAGGATGGTCCAGGGGGCTCCCACACCTCTGTTTACACACGCCATGACTACCGGGGTGCGACTTCCTGCGGCCCAGTGGAGCATTTCATGCATGTAAAGCAGTCCATTGGCGCTTGAGGCCGTAAATACCCTGGCTCCAACCTGAGACGCAGCGATCACAGAAGCCATGGCGGAGTGCTCGCTTTCAACAGTAAGGTATTCAGCATTCAGTTGTTTTGTTTCAACCAGTTCCGCCAACTCCTCTGTCACAGGTGTCTGAGGCGTAATAGGGTATGCGGAAATTACCTGAACCCTGCATAATTTGGCGGCTAAGGCCGCCGCTGTATTGGCCGTTATAATTCTTACATCTGACATTTCAATTTTCCCGGATTATTTTGCGATGTGAATATGCTCTAGCGCTACTGAGATCTTGAAGGTGAACATTATGATTCCACGGTATCGAGGAACGCAATGTCACTCCACAGGCGCCTCTCTCCCATCTATCATTGTTATTGCCTTACGGGGGCATTCCTGAGCGCAAATGCCGCAACCCTTGCAGAATTCAAGGTCTATTTCCAGTGGAAACTCCCTGGAAATTACGCCGTCGGGACAATACATCCAACACAGCAGGCAAGACTCTTTCTGAGAACATTTCTCCTGATCAATTACCGGAGTCTGTGATCGCCAGTCCCCGGTCTTGCCAGCCTCGCCCTTGAAAGGCTTTGAAACAGCCTTGATGATTACATTACTGGATTTTTCCTTTTTCATTGAAGCCTCACGACACGATCAATAGATAATTTGGTTTCAGGCCGAAACTGTCCTGGCCAACTGGTTGGAACCGAAAAGTGTTGTTTCCCTGTATGCGAGTTCAAGGGCCATGAGGTTTCTTTCCAGAGCCTTGCCTTTAAATTTGTGTTCGACCGCCTTCCTTATATTGCTGATGTCAACCAGATCCGAGGAAGCCGCTATGGGCCCGAGTATGGAAGTCGATATCAATACATTTCCCTCAATCACAAGGCCAGCCTCCTCCGAACTCTTGAACGCATCCGAGATTGCAACAGAGAACGATCCATTCAGTCCCATCTGTTCCGGAGTTTTAGAGGAATTGATTACCAGTAATCCGCCTTCCTTTAAGGTGGATGTGACATTCACCATTTGTAGAAGGTTGTCGTCCAGCACCACGGCAAGGTCTGCCATGGAAACGTTGGAGAATGTCCTGATAGGATCGGGTGATATCCTGGCGTGAACACTTACCGGAGCCCCACGCCGTTCGGAAAAGTATGTCGGTTTAGCGCTAACGCCTTTAAAACCTTGGAGATAGGCAGCTTCGGTGAATATCTTGGCCGCTGTTACCGCTCCCTGACCGCCCCTTCCATGCCAAATAATTTCGTAAATTAAACTCATTATCTAATACATCCTGATTTGGAATAAACCTTCTAATAATAGTTCAAGCATGGGACAGCGTCAACATTCGATAACAAAAAATGTTTGGGTTTCTGGCAGGATCTGCTTGTTGAAGAGTTTGGAATCTTAGAGAAAGGTTGGGTTGCGGAAAGCTTACACGACTTGTCTCATCTGGTCGACTGTGGCAAGTCTTTTGTTAGTCAGATCAATATACTCCGGTGAAATTTCATACCCCACAAAAATTCGGCCATTTTTCGCGGCAGCGACTGCTGTTGAACCGCTTCCCATGAAGGGGTCGAGCACGACATCGCCCTCGAAGGTGTATAGATTGATAAGCCTCTCGACCAGGGCCACAGGAAATGGAGCGGGGTGTCCAACTCGCCGCGCTGATTCAGGCGGAATCATCCATACACTAGTAGTCGCGGCCATGAATTCATCCCTAGTTATTGTAGATTTTCCCTTTCCTGGTTTGTCAAAGCGGGCCTTAGAAAACACAAGCACGTATTCGTGAAGATCGCGCAAAGTAGGATTGCCCGCGGACATCCATGAACCCCATGCGCAGGACCCACCAGCGCCTTTTGCCTTGATCCAGATTATCTCTCCACGCATGAGATATCCAATTTCCGACGCAATGACCGATATATAAGAGTTCAACGGTATGTATGGCTTGCGTCCAATGTTGGCGACGTTGAAGGCTACTCGTCCACCAGGAGCCAATACGCGAAATGTTTCCTGAAGAACCTTTCGCAAGAAAGACAAATAATCCTCCAGAGACAAATCCTGGTCGTATTCCTTGCCAACATTGTAAGGCGGAGATGTTACCATCAACGATACCGAGTTGTCGGGGACCTCTGACATGTCCTCACAAGAATGATTTATCACTGTGTTGATAAGTTCGCAGGGTATGTCAGCAGAACAATCGGAGTCACATGCCTTGGAACGAAGCATAAACAATTTTCTGCGGTAAAAACCCGAAGAATCGTGGTTTTCCCTTTTTCCCGTTCCAAAAGATTTGGTTGCGCTTCTTTTTCCCAATTTAATAGTCGACCAAAAACAATTCATTACTTCCCAGGCCGGAACCTGAAGGGCGCTTCTATCAATGAGACATAAAATAGTCAATAAAAAAATCCATTAAAACAGTATATAAGATAAATAAAATGATATAGAATATAGATATATTTGGAATTAATATAGGTATGACACTAATATAAATCACTAAATCGATAACAATTAATATCAGTATTTATATGCAGATTAAAACAATATATTGGGCCCAATACCTGGATTCAGCTTGATGTTATTGTCGAGCAATCCTGTGCTGCGTCACTAAGTCCTCGTCTGGATTGTTGTGGTTTGGCAGTCTAAATGCCGGCGTTGGCGCCGAATTTGTTGCAAGATTTGGGCAAAGTTTGTTACATTCAAACGCTATGCCGAGGAGTCCGCTATTGGTTTGTCATCATTGCCAATGGCAGATTTAAGTCCCAGTGTGACAGGTTCAGGGCTATATGAGGGCCTTTGCTGGCATCATTTGAAAAGTTTCGGCGTTTTAATGGAGGTTACATGACGGGCGCAGAACTGCGGGAGAGTTTCCTGAAGTATTTTGAGCAACGAGACCACAACAGGCTTGCCAGTTCATCGCTGGTCCCAGAGGGTGACGCCACTTTACTTTTTACTAACGCCGGAATGGTTCAGTTCAAGAAGGTTTTTACTGGTCAGGAAAAGCGTGAATATCCTCGCGCTGTGACCGCTCAGAAGTGTCTGAGGGTAAGTGGCAAGCACAACGATCTTGAGAATGTGGGTCACACGGCCAGGCATCACACTTTCTTTGAAATGCTTGGAAACTTTTCTTTTGGAGACTATTTCAAGCAGGACGCCATTGCCTATGCGTGGGAGTTCCTCACCGTGGAGTTGGGTTTACCCAAGAAGGATCTCCATGTGACCATATACACTGATGACGACGAGGCAGAGGTACTATGGAAGAAGGTTCTTGGCCCTAGTTCCAACCCCATCGGGCGGTTGGGTGAAAAGGAAAATTTCTGGAGCATGGGGGACACCGGACCTTGCGGTCCATGTTCCGAGATTCATATTGATCAGGGGCCGCGGCTTGGCTGTGGACAACCGGACTGCGGGCCTGCCTGCGACTGCGACCGTTTTCTCGAACTCTGGAACCTCGTTTTCATGCAGTTTGACAGGGACGCCAGCGGCAAAATGACCCCTTTGCCCAGACCGTCTATAGACACTGGATTGGGTCTGGAACGCCTGGCAGCGGTAATTCAGGGTAAGGACAGCAACTGGGAGTCAGACCTCTTTGTTCCCATAATTAACAGAATAGAGCAGTTGAGCCATAAAACAGGAAGTCGCAAGGACTTTGACTCAATAGCAATAAGGGTTATTGCGGACCATAGCCGTGCTGCGGCTTTCCTGATTTCCGACGGGGTTCTGCCTTCGAATGAGGGTAGGGGATATGTCTTGAGACGAATCATGAGACGGGCGATTCGCTATGGCAAGTACATTGGATTAAACGAACCATTTCTTTTTGATACGTCCGGTGTAGTAATCGATCATATGGCTCAGGCTTATCCGGAACTTTCCACCCACAGGACCCTGATCACCAAGGTCATTCGGAATGAAGAAGAGCGTTTTCTTGAAACATTGTCCAGGGGACTGCTTCTTTTCGAAGAAGAGGCTACAAAGATCAGGAATCAAGGATCGTCGATTCTCCCTGGTTCGGTGGTATTCAAGTTATATGACACTTTCGGTTTTCCTCCGGATCTCACCCAGGATCTAGCGTCTGAGTTGGGTATTGCGGTAGACCACGATGGTTTTCAAGCTGAAATGTCCAAACAGAAGAGCTTGGCCAGGGAGTCGTGGGATGGCGCCCAGGGATCTGAAAAGTCGCTGGATCTTGATCTCTCCGACAAAATAGGTGAGGTCGAGTTTACCGGTTATGAGAAATTAGACGATTCTGGTTTCATAGTGGCATTGATGGAGGAGGGCAAGCCGGTCGAACAAATGACCGAGGGACACACAGGACTTCTAATTTCGAACCGGACCCCGTTTTATGCTGAATCAGGTGGTCAGGTCGGTGATTGCGGCTTCATTCAGTCAAACGGAAACAAGGTAGTTGTTGAAGATACAATAAAAACCTCGCCGGGCATAGTCGCTCACCGGGTTCGTGTACAGAGCGGATCCGTCGGGGTCGGCCAGGAAATTTCACTATCTGTAGATCGGGCTCGTCGCAAGGCCATCATGGCGAACCATTCTGCAACGCACCTGCTGCAATGGGCGTTGAGAGAGGTCCTTGGTGATCATGTCGGTCAGCGAGGTTCTCTGGTAGAGCCTGGTAGATTTCGTTTTGACTTCACGCATTTTTCAGCGATTGATCAGGCAGACCTGGACAGAATAGAAGACTTGGTGAACATGGCCATCACTGACAATGTGGCTGTGGACTCTCGCATAATTCCCGTGGAACAGGCGGGGGCAGAAGGGGCGATGGCGCTCTTTGGAGAGAAATACGGAGCCCTGGTGAGGATGGTCTCCATGGGCGATATCAGTAAGGAACTTTGCGGCGGAACCCACGTCAGTCGATCGGGCGACATAGGTCTTTTCAAGATTCTGTCCGAGGGTGGCATAGCCTCTGGTGTGAGACGTATAGAAGGGGTTACCGGAACAGGCGCACTAGATTATGTGAGGTCCATTGAAAATGAAATCAGACAGTTGTCGGATCGTTTGCGAGGTTCCAGGGGGGAATTGACCAGGAAACTGGACAAGCTAATCGATGAAAAGAAATCCAGGGAACGTGAAATTGAAACGTTGAAGGCCAAACTGACTTCAGGGTCGGTTTCGAAAAGCATTCTTGACGGGATGCGTGAGATTGACGGGATCAAAGTGGTAGTTCAAGACCTGGAGGAAATCTCGGATCCAAAATCCCTCAGAGAATACGGGGACCGGCTGAAGGATGCGCTTGGATCCGGTGTGGCCCTTATAGGGGCCAAGTCTGGTGACAAGGGATTGTTGTTGGCGATTGTCACAAAGGACCTCACAGGAAGATTCCATGCTGGAAACATTGTCAGGAAAGCGGCCTCAGAGCTTGGTGGCTCAGGTGGCGGGCGTCCTGACATGGCGCAGGCCGGAGGCCCGGATGTGTCAAGAATGGCCCAGGCCCTAGCCTCGATTGAAGATTTTTTCCAGGGCCAATGATCGATCCTTGAAAAGGTTTACCAATCGTACGATAATTTAGAAACGCATGGATTACTCAATAGGAGGCGCCCAATGGACATAAACCAGAGCGATGAAGTTTATGGCCGGATCACACGGATAATCAACCAACTGAGGATGGAACGCAAATCGGTTACAATTTTCAAGGTAGCGGAATTGACCGGAATCGATTCATCGGTGGTTTTTCAATATTTTTATGAGAAAGGACTGTTAAGGGGAAAATAATCCAGGAAGTTCGGATGATCGCTTCTTCCATGGACCGAATCGACTGTTACTGACCCTGATCACTCCTCTGTGAAACCAGCGGGAAGCCGGTGATCCTTTCCTGGCGCCGCCCCTTCATTGGGCCGGTTGGACACAGGCGTATCGTCCCTGATATCGAACGTGTCAGGAGCAAGCACGTCACCTTCAGCCTTGTCAGTCTTGAATTCCAGGCCGTATTCTTTGGCTTTTTCAATATATGACCCTGATTTGAGACGAACCTCTCCGATTATGTTTATTCGTATTGCCGAAGCCCCCTCAATCGGACATTTATTCTCGCACCACCCACAACCGGTGCATTTGTTTGCAACAACGTAGGGGACAGCATTCCCGTGACCGACCTCGGGTTTGAATACTACTGCGTTATAGGGGCAAACCTCGTCGCATACCAGACATTTTCTGTCCCTATTCCATACCAGGCACGCCTGGCGATCTATCCAGGCTGTTCCTATCTTCACACTCTTTTTCTCCAGGATGTCCAAGGGTCTTATGGCCGCAGTAGGACAAACATGCCCGCAAGTGGCGCAGTTCAGCTCGCATGCGGCAAGCCTCGGAACCAGGACAGGGCTGAACATTCCTTCAATTCCAGCCTTTAACCAGATCGGCTGAAGTGTGTTGGTGGGGCACGCCTTCATACATTGGCCACACCTGACGCATCGGGATAGAAAATCCCTTTCTGGGAGAGCGCCAGGAGGTCTGATCAGTTCGGAGTCTGTAAGTGATTTTTCCTGGCCCATAAGTTTCGGTTGGTTCCATCCGGTGCGGATTATCCCTGCAGTGGTAAGTCCGGTCACCATCCCTGCAATGGCTTGTCTGCGGCTCGGAAAAGGGCTATCTACCATGACTTTATTGGTAGAAGCGTCTTCAAGTGAAGTGAATCCAAAAGAAACAGCCGAAACCGGACATGCGCTGCTGCACTTGAGGCAGACAATACATTCCGAACTGACATTCGACGCATGATCGTTGGTAATGCTCCCGGTCGGGCATTCCCTGACGCACTTATTGCAATGAATGCAGGAGTCGTTAACCCGTCTTTTCAGGAGCGGCCTCAAGGAAAAAATGGCCAGGATAGCCCCGGTTGGACAAAGATTACGGCACCAGAACCGGCTCTGTGTCATCGACAGGAGCGCAACGGCGAGGAAAAAAAGCGCAAGAAATTCATTCGTGGCAAAAACCCTGACGGGAACCTGAAGGTAGTCGAGTTGAGGGATTATATGGTTAAACGGAGCAGACATTTCCAGGCCCGTGTCAGCGATCAGCAGGGTCAACGGATGTATCACAAGGGCAAAAAATCGGGTGGCCAGAGAAATCGGAGATCCTAGAAAAACTAGGGAAACACCGCCAAACGAGCAGAAAAGCAAGATGCAGAGGAAGAGATACTTGTATTTACGATAAGCTGAGGTTTCCTCGTAAGAATTATGTTGCTTACGACTCCTTGGCTTGCCACAAGAAACGGCTCCAGCCGTATCTATGACAATGCCCATCGGACAGATGTGACCACAAAAGAAACGACCAAACACAAGGGTAAGCAGAACAAGAACCAGCGACGGTATAAGCGCTGATGAAATCAGAGACCTGTCCGCTATAGATGACAATAGACCTATGGACGGGTCAATCCTGAGAAACAGGTCTGTAGGCACACCCTGAACATACGGATGACTCGCCATGTACAGCAGCCACAGGAAAAGAGCCAGTGATACGGTTTGTGTAATGCGCTGAAAACGAATCACAATCTTATATTCTTTATGTTCAGTTTACTGAGATCTGAGTGCCCGAGTCCTCTCTCCGCTGCCAGTTTGATGTGCTTGACCTGGTTAGGACTGAATTTCTTCCCATACCATGTCCCCAGCGCAACCATTTGGGCGTCTGCAGCAACCATGTCAGTCGAAGCTACCACAAGGTTCAAGGGAATGACTTCTCCCGGTCCTCCCGGGCCTCCGCTGCTTAAAATACGCGTCCCGTCAATCACGACCAAGGCAGGCTTCAACACAGTCACCATGTCCACTATGGATTCGTGAAGGTCATATCTGCTATGAAATGACATGCGATCGAAAATCAGGCCCATCATGCCTTTCATTGAGAGACTTACTCCCGAAGACCCATGCGATTTTCCGACAGGGACAGCTATGAGGACGTCTGAATCAAGGACTTCAGCGACAACCTCCATGGACTTGATCTGTCGTCCATCCGGGATCCTGACTTCCCAGATCGGAAGAGCACACGTCTGAACTCCAGTCAC
>CALDNG010000351.1 GCA_937915285.1 uncultured Desulfomonile sp.
ATGTATCAACTCGTGCCTGTAGGACGGGGGTTAAAAATTGAGGATGCCGGACTAGACCTCGGGGAGAACGAGCGGCTGATTAATTTCCTCCATTCCAAGCAGCAAACCACCCGAACGATCATAGAACCGGTGGCCGGTCCGCAATACTGGCCTCACCTGCTGGAAGCCCATGGAATGACTTCCGGCTGGAGGCTGCGACTAGCGGAGAAGCTTTTTCACGGATGCTCTGCTGGAAGAGGATTTGTGTACATCAAACCCAACGGCGACGTCTGGCCCTGCCCTTTTGTTCCGGTAAATTGCGGAAATGCGCAGAAAGAAAGGTTCATCGATATCTGGAAGAATTCAGCCGTCCTTAACAATTTGCGCCGGCGGGAAACCCTTATGAGCGGGAAATGTGGGGACTGCAGATATAGCGCGCTTTGTGGCGGATGTAGGGGACGGGCCATGGCTCTGAACAATGGTGACTACCTGGCGGAAGATCCGACATGTTTCATACCTGCAAGGAAACGTTCAACTTCCGGCGGTGTTTCCTGATCAGGCTTTTTTGAGGCATGACAATTACCTATCTTTTCAACCTTACGTGCCGTTCAGCTTCTCCAGGCATGGTCTTTACTGTCGTACTGGCTCCATGTCATTGACGAGTTCAACTCCACCACTGGAGAAATAATTGAAACGGCCGGCGCGAACATAGGTGATCACATCAATATTCGACTGTTGAGCCATGTGAACAGCCATGGAAGAAGCGCTGGACCTGGAGACTATCAATGGAAAAGAGCTTCTCGATGCCTTGATCAGGACCTCTGAAGTAATTCTACCGGTGGTCAGCACAAATTTATCTGAAGCGTCCACATCATTGAGGAAACACCATCCAGCTATTTTGTCGACTGCATTGTGGCGTCCAAGATCCTCCTGAATCTTGATGGTGGAATCATTGTTGGCAACTGAAGCTGCATGAACTCCTTTGGTCACGGTATAGATCCCCATGAAGGTGTCAAGCTCTTTCATTCTGGCCAGGACAGACGATATCATGATTCTTGTAGACCGATTAGGTCTGTAACTCGAACGCAGGCCCGTTTGAACCGAAAATACCATTCCTCCGGCGCAACCCGAGGTTAACATTCCCTTCTTTTGAACAATCTCAAGTCTTTCTACCGGCGCGTCAATTTCTACCCTTACTATGCGGCTTGGATAATCTACATGAACCAGTTTCAACTCGGAGCGTTCTTTCAGGACCCCCTCTGCGACCAGGAAACCAACGAAAAGTTCCTTGAGGTGGGTCGGTAGAGTTGAAATTGACAGAACCTCCCGGTCATTCACAAAAAGGGTAAAAGGCAGTTCGCGTGCCAGTGAAATAGCCCGGCCGTTTAGAGCGCCATTGCTGAAACGGTATCCCTCTATTTCAACGATAAGTTTCTCCGGCGGTTCCGTGCCTTGAGGTGACTTTACAGCCGTATCGCCTGGGAGTTGATTATTTTCTTTTTCATCTCCAGCATTCATGAACGCCTCGGTCATTTCATTTTATCTATCTCTTCAAACAACTCGTTAAACTGGATATCCACATATTTTTCACAACGATTACGTAGCCTTGTATATGCCCAAAGCAATTCAAGTCCCTCTCGGGTCAGTTTCGAACCCTCGGAGGTGGTTTCAACTATCTTGAAACCGCATCTCTGCTCGGTAGCCTTAATCTTTCCCCAGACCGCCCGGAAAGGCTGCTTGAGTTTTTGAGCCGCCTTGTTCATTGATCCCAGTTCCAGAATGGCCTCAAGTATTCTAAGACGACCTGTTCCAATTACCAGACGCCCCTCGTCATTCTGGATCCAAATTTTTGAACGAACTTTTAGAGCCATATGGCGATCCCCTTTTGTGAACCGATAGGCTCACATCTCGATAAATGAAGGATGGAAATCTTGAATGATTATAGTCAAAGTTCTGTCCTGGATGCAACTTGGACAAGAATTCTGATCAAAGAGGGCCAACATGACCCAAAAAGGTTTGTAATGCAATCCCATTGTGATATGAAGCGCTTGAGAATGTTTCTTTCCGGAGGCCAAATGACTGCGCCCCAGATAACGGTTGCAATAATTTACGGAGGACGCTCGCCAGAGCACGAGGTTTCATTAAGGTCGGCCTGCTCGGTGTTCGAATCCATTGACAAAAAGAAATATGGGGTTCAGCCAGTCTTCATCACTAAGGATGGCCAGTGGTTCAGGGCCCCTGCAAGAGTGGAATCCTTCACGCATCCGGAGGATTTTACACGGGACTTCAGGCTAGATCGGAAGAGCACACGTCTGAACTCCAGTCACGAGTGGATATCTC
>CALDNG010000352.1 GCA_937915285.1 uncultured Desulfomonile sp.
ATGGAATCTGTCGATGTGGCTGGAACCGCAAGAACTAAATCTGAGGTTCTTTTGTTAGTGAAACATCATTCGCCAGTTGGGAGTGTCGAGTAACAGTCCGGGTTTGAAGGCGCCAGCGTCATGTGATCCTGGGGTAAGCTTAGGGGGTTTGACTTAACCGAAAGGTAATGCTTTAGCGCCGGCTTCGATTGCAAGTGATCATGATGTCAGCGACGGAAGACTGAAATAAGCCGTCACAAGTGGCGCAAGAGAAGTAGCAAGAATCAGGAAGGCTGTGGAGAGTCTACTGGGTCCCAGGAATGGCGCCTTCAGGACCGCTTTCCTGCATCATCCGTCCACGGCCCATTCTGCCACCACCAAAGCGCATTCCGGGTCCCATACAAGATCTGTGCTTAACATATGACACAAGGGCTTCCCGTTTTTCCTCCGGCAGTTGAACAAGCGCGTTACTCAGTCTGGCCAGTGCTTCTCTCTCCATTTTTTCCCTGAGCGACATAAGTTCCCTGATGGTGGTCTCGGAGGGTCCCAGGTCGCCTGGAGTCTTTGCAATCTGGTCGATCAATTCAGCCTGTTTATCCCTGATCAGACGCCTGGACTCCTGTAAACCCGATCGCGCCTGCCTCGACCATACCTGGGAAATTTGTTTGAAATCCGTTTCGTTGAGCATGGGACATTCAGCTACCGGAGCAGAGAGGTTTTTTCTTTCAGACCAGTAATGCCAGCCCAGGATCGATGCCACGGTCAAGTTCAGAAGCAGAGAAAAAACGAACACTCCTATTAACAGGGCCCTTTTCATCTTGCCTGCTCCCCTTGAGACATATCGCTAAAAATATCTGATATGTATACGTTTCCATCTGGTATCATGAGGTCCAGGGTTGTTTCCGAGTTCTGGTTTAGCAATGCCTGAGTCAATGTTTTACCTGCCATATTTCCAACACCAACTGCCAATAAGGCTACCAAGGCATAGACGGGAATACGTCTCCATAAAACTGGGACGCTTTGTGTCTTCTGGGTACGGCCTGTTTTTTGCTTTATCTTCTCCTGAATCCTTTTTGCAAGGGCCGAATCGGGTAGGGCCAGGCTTACTGCTTTAAGATCCTTATCAATTTGCTTGGTTTTTTCGTAGAACATCGAGCATTCAGGACATGACCGGAGGTGTCCGAACAATTCGCCGGATGATTTTCCATTAAACTCATCATCGAGCAACTTTGATATTTGTATTTGGAAATCTTCACATTTCATTGTCTTTCCCTCCGTACTATCATACCCGGAGATGAGAGAAAACTCGCGAAAATCTTTCATTTTTCCATCAATTCAACCAGTTTCTTCCTACCTCTGAAAATCAGTGATTCGACAGAGGAAACAGAGATCGACATTATTTTTGCGATTTCCTCATAACTCAGGTTTTCCTGGGTTTTTAACATTAACGCTGTTTTCTGGCGTTCTGGAATTTTTCTTAGAGCAAGATCCAGTTGCCCAAATTTCTGTTTGAGCAATAGCATGGTTTCTGCATCGTGCGATTCTGCTGACATAGGGTTTGAACTAAACTCGAGTTCCGGATCTTCATCGTCCCTATCTCCAAAGAACTGAAGGGCCTTTCTCTTGATTGAAGCCAGAGTGTTGATACTCTGATTCCGGGCAATAGTTAGAGCCCAGGTCCTGAAATTAGCTTTTTCAGCGGAGAACCTGTCCAGGTTTTTGAAAATCCTGAGGAAAGTTTCCTGGACAACATCCTCTGCCTCTGCATGAGAATTGGTTATTCCCCTGGCCAGACGATAAATCTGGGGAGTATAACGCTCGACCAACTCTGCGAAATAGGCCTCAGAACCCTTTATGGCCCCTTCAATTACCTGTTCATCAGATAGTTTTTCAAATCTCGACATAGGATGTTTTTGTTTTAAATCCTGACACAAGCAAACTCAAAAAGGAGACAAACCCGACTCGAAGTAGTTTCATTTGTGAACAACAATCATGGCGTCAACCATGAAATGACCAGAAATGCAAATCCGGCCGTCATTTAGCCTAATGGACATATAACTGATTATGTGCCCTTCATCTTTTTGTCCAGTTGTTCTTTGAATGAGCGTTCGAATCCTCGATCATTTGGGAAATAAAATCTTTTTCCTACCAGTTTGTCCGGTAGATGTTGCTGTTCAACCTGGGCATCGGGATAGTCGTGAGCGTATTTGTATCCCTTGCCATACCCAACTTCCTTCATGAATCGTGTGGGAGCGTTTCTGATGCACATGGGGACAGGCAGGGCTCCTGATTTCCTGATTTCATCCTTCAGAGACAGATAGGCAGCTTCGAGGCTGTTCGATTTGGGCGAGCAGGCAAGATATACAACCGTCTGCGCTAGCGCAAGCGCGCATTCAGGCATTCCGATGAACTGGCAGGCCTGAAAGGTAGCCACAGCCATATTCAGGCCTTGAGGGGCCGCCAGTCCTACGTCTTCGCTGGCAAAACGAACCAACCTCCTGGCTATATACAGTGGGTCTTCCCCTCCCTCCAGCATTCGGGCCATCCAATATAACCCGCCGTCAGGGTCACTATCTCTTAAGGATTTGTGAAGGGCGCTTATTAAATTGAAGTGCTCCTCACCGGCCTTGTCATATCGGATATTTGTAGACTGAGCTGACTCCTGAACGGTTTCCAGATCGACCGAGAGCCTGTTGCCCATCCTTGCATGGGAAGCAGAAACCTCCAGGATATTCAAAGCTGTTCGCGCGTCACCATCACTGATGGATGCAATGTAGTCTGCCGCATCATCCTCAAGGTTTAGACCGGAGGCGCCCAAACCATTCTCGTGGTCATGCAGTGCGTTAACCAGAATTTTCAGGAGGTCATCATGGCTGATTGGTTCCAGAATGTACACTCTCAGCCTTGACAACAACGCCTGGTTGACTTCGAAACTGGGGTTTTCAGTGGTGGCCCCTATAAGAATAATCGTCCCTTTTTCAACGTGAGGGAGAAGGTAATCCTGCTGGGCCTTATTGAATCTGTGAATTTCATCCAGAAAGAGTATAGTTCTACGGCCCGAGGTTTTCGCCTCCAAAGAAGCCTGGGAAGCCGCCTCCCGGATTTCCTTGACTCCAACACCAACAGCGGAGAAAGGTAGAAACCTGGAATTAGAGGTTCCCGCAATTATTTGAGCCAGGGTAGTTTTTCCAGACCCAGGAGGTCCCCAGAAGAGCATGGAGAATAGCTGGTCTTTTTCGATGGCCACTCTGAGAGGCTTGCCTGTTCCAATGATGTTTTCCTGTCCAACAAAAGCTGCAAGTGTGCGAGGTCTCATTCTGTCGGCCAACGGCTTGCCTGTCTCCGGATTCGTCATCTCTTGAAATAGTTCCATCAGAGTTTCTTAACAGGTACTCGGTGATTCCGGAAGCCTACAACAACATGTAACTGGGGGCAAGACTGTTTGAAGGAGGCCATCCAAACAGGGCTAAATTTGATAGATTTTGTGTCAGATTCATGGTACGTGATTATTCGATTTCAGTGTTTTCCCACATGGAGCAGTCATGCAGGGTGTCGGTCTAATCATCAAAAGAAGCGCCGATCAGGCATTGGACCTTGCTGAACAAATCTGCAAATATCTCAAACGTCGGGAAACCCGGGTCATCCTGGAAAGATCCTGCTCCGATCTTGCCTTTTCATGGGGAGTCGAGTGCTCTGGCAATCTGGATGACAAGGTCAGCCTGATTGTCTCCCTGGGCGGAGACGGAACATTGCTCCAGGCGGCCACTCAACTCAACTCTCGGCCAATCCCGGTGTTGGGGGTAAATCTCGGCAGAGTCGGCTTCATGGCCGAAATTGCTCCTGATGAGGCATTGGAAGAGATAGAATTAGCCCTTCAGGGAAAATCGCTCCTCGGAAAAAGAATGATGCTGGCCGTGACAGCCCCGGATGGGAAGATCCGCAAGTCCCTGAATGAGGTAGTCATTCACTGGACAGGAATAGCCCGAATAATTGACCTTGGGATAAGGGTTGGGACATGCCGGGACATGGAGTTGAGAGCAGACGGGCTTATAATTTCTACACCTATCGGATCCAGCGCATATTCCTATGCTGCTGGTGGTCCCTTGGTACATCCGGATGTCGAGGGTATATTGCTGACGCCAATTTGTCCTTACTCAGGGCTCAAGAGACCCCTTCTGGCGCCTCCGGATTTCCCCATTCAAATTATTCTCAACAAAGGGGAAAATTTCACCATGACTATCGATGGTCACACTCACATTTCAATGGCTCAGGGATCGTCAATAATTGTTGAAAAGGCTCAATTTCCCTTTATTATTGTTAAATCAAGGAAACGCGATTACTTCGACGTGCTGGACGCCAAATTGGGGCTGGTTCGCTAACCATTAAACCAGGATGCCCCTTATCTCAAAAACTTCCAAATAAGTTCAATTTGTTATATAAAGAAG
>CALDNG010000353.1 GCA_937915285.1 uncultured Desulfomonile sp.
TGGTTTGCATCGATATATTGATATGCCGCCATATAATCCCTAAAAGCGAATGTTTTGGAAATAAGCGGCTGCAAGGCAACCTTGTTGTCGTTTACAAGCCGGATAGCATCCAGATAATCCTCGTTCCGATACATCATGGAGGTTTTCAGCGTAAGCTCATGGTCGTTTAAAACCGCGAGATCGATCGTGGCCATACCGGCAAACACGGCCACAAGGATGATGTCCGAGCCTTTGCGCGCATAGGTGATCGCCTGCCCCATGGTGATGTTGCTGCCCGCGCAGTCATAGATGAAGTCCGCTTTATCAGGACCAAACGCCGCGTCGATCGCCTCGCCGAGGTTCTGCTTTTCGGAGTTGACGCAGTATGCGATGCCGCATTCCTTCGCCTTGTTCAGCCGCCAATCGCTTACATCCGTGATCATGACGTCCAGCGCGCCCATCCCCTTTAAAGTCTGCGCGACAAGGTTCCCGATAGGCCCCGCACCGAGAACCACGGCCTTTTTACCCTGCAGATCGCCCACTTGGCGCGCCGCATGTACGGCGACGGCCAAAGGCTCAATCATAGCGCCGCGGTCAAAGCCAAGACCTTCCGGCAAAGGCGTCACCTTGTTTGCGTCCACCGCAAAAAATTCGGACGCCATGCCCATGGTCTGAAAACCCATCACGCGAAGCTCCTGGCAAAGGTTATATTTGCCGTGACGGCATGTGAGGCAGGGTTGCGGCTACAGAATCCCCCACGTGTAATATTTATGGGGGCCGAGAACACGCTTGATTTTCAGAGGTCCTTTCTGGAGGATTACCTGGGTTCGAGGATTGTCGATCATTATGGTTTTTCGGAGGGTTGTGGCAACGCCTCCCAATGCGAGAACGGACTATACCACGAGGATTTTGAGCTTGGTGCGCTTGAATGCGTAGACGCACAGGCCGTATCTGATGGAAGGGTTCGCGGACGTGTCGTGGTGACCGGACTGACTTGTCATGAATTTCCTTTCATACGTTACGATGTGGGAGATATCGGTGTATGGGAATCCCCATCGGTTGCGTGCCCTTGCGGCCGGCAGTCGAGACTGATCCTTAAGGTCGAGGGACGTGAGGACGATTATGTCGTCACTCCCGAGGGCCGGAGACTAATGAGGTTTGATTTCATCTTCAAGGACGCCGGTAATGTCTATGAAGCCCAAGTAGTGCAGGAGGAACCCGGAAAGGTCAGAATATTTATAGTAAGGCGTCCGCAATACTCATCAAGGGATGAATCCTTCATCCTTAAAGAATTGCGAAAATGGATCAGCCAAACCCTTGATGTGGAATTCGTCTATGTCCCGACGATCGAACGTGAGCCGTCAGGCAAGTTCCGTGCAGTAAAATCAATGCTAGGGATGTCCCACAAGGAAATCATTCCTGACAGTTGCGCTCATCCAGTCAGTCAACTGCCATATATGGATATCCAGACCACTATGCCTGCCTAGATGAAATTTATTGGAGGGCCTTTTGACCGGTCATGCCTGCAAAATGAAAAGGGCCTGGGCAAAATTAAGGCGCATGTTTCTTATCAGACACTTTTTCATTCATCCATGAATTTTGGGGCTCGTCGCTCAAAGAACGAATTTACACCCTCAGGGAAGTCCTTCCCCCGATAGGCGTCTCGCCTGAGTTGCTGGATTTCCTCGAAATCATCGGGATTCAGGGCCGGACCGGATGTCAGTTTCCTTAATTCGGCCTTCAGCAGCCTTACGACCCTTGGCGCCCGTGACGCTATGGTTTTTGCAATCTCGTACGTGGTTTCCTCTAGTTTTTCGGGGTCTACCAGCCTGTTGAGCAAACCGAATCGAAGGGCATCTTCTGGTGAGATCGGATCTGCGGTGAAGAGCATCTCCTTTATGATGTGCAAAGGGAGCACACCAAGGAAGTGAGTCAGTCCTGCAGCGTTGTAGGGTAGTCCGATTTTGGCCGGTGTGATGGCGAATGTTGAGGTATGAGTTCCGATGAGGATGTCACAGGTCATCGCGAGGTCGCATGATCCACCCCATACACTGCCCTCAATCATGCCTATTACCGGGGAAGGGAACGACCTCACCCTGTGTAATAACTGCTCGAATGCCACGTTCCAGGTTAGGGGGTCCTGTCCGTCAAGTGGTATCTCCTTCATGTTATGTCCCGCAGACCAAACCTTGGCCCTTGGATACGCCCTGAGAACAACTACCCTAACCCCCTTCCGTTCGAATTCCTCAAAGGCGTTGAGAACTCCCTCCACCAGCTCGGCGCTAAGGCAGTTAAGCTGATGGGGGTTGTTCATGGTAATTACACCGGTAGAATCGTCCTGGATCTCACTGAGCACTATTGACGCAACACCTGGAGAAGTAGCTCCATCCATGAGGTTTTTCCTTTCCAGCCTCTTTGGGAAATCTGTAAGAATGTCTATGGAAAAAATCCTAACGCTCTGTCCGCATCATCAGCCGGTGCTTTGGGATGGGACGCAGGCGCTCCAAAAAATCTGAAACAGTGACATTGTATGTCAACCGTTAGGCAACAAGCCAACAGAAAAATGGAAAATCGCAGGATTTGGTTTGCATTCCAAGAGATGGAAACAGGAATGTCCATGCTGGATCAGGATTGATTGAAATCAGACATTGGTGACACACGATTCGTCGGAAGAATTCTTACATGACAAAATATTTGGTTCGCATAGGGCGACGAGTTGGACAGTATTCGAAATTACTTAATAATCATGTTGATTAATGTTTTGTTTAGTCATATTCTTATCGACGGATCGTAGACAGGGCGGCAGCGAATCAATTGCAAACACGCTTCTCAAATTGCTCTGATCCGTTACTATTCCATGCCAGGCTTAACAATTGTGCGAGAAAGATTGCCGCACGCCTACAGTCCTGAAAATATTTGTAGTTTGTTAAGAGGCAAATCCCATGAGTGAGATGTATACACGATTAACCGGCAATGTTTCACAAAAGCCGGAAATTCCAGAATATATTATTGAGCAATTGCAATCTCTTGTCGATTTGATGCCCTGTGTGTGCGCTTCGCGGTCAGCTCTCATAATGAGATGTCTGCCAGACGCACTGGAAGTCCTTGTGGCTTCACATGGGCCGGACAATCGGTATAGTCAAGGTGATAGGGTTTCCCTTAATTCAGTGTTCCATTTCGAAAATGTCGGGGGGCTTAATTCCCCCGAGGATATTAACTGGAGGAATGAACCTGATATTGAACCCGGGATGAGTGGTTACATAGGCTTGCCACTGATATGGCCAGATGGTGAAATATTTGGGACCATCTGCGTCCTGGAAAGTGAGGAAACAGATTCCGGAAATCGCATGGTTGAAAACTTGAAACGCTTTCAGCTATTGGTTGAGGCATTTCTAAAGACCCTGTTTGAGATTCAACAGAGCAGGATTTCGGAAGAGGCTTTACGGAAAAATGTAGAAAAATGTGTCCTTCTTGTTGAAAACAACCCTGAATGGATATGGGTTCTGGACTCTGAAGAACATTTTACGTTGTTCAACCCTGCAATCAAAGAACTTCTGGGTTTGGATTCATCGGAACTTTGTATGGCGGACGTTTGGAAATTCATACACCCCGAGGATGTTGAAAAAAGCCGTGAGGTATACAGGGAAGCTGTTCAGAATCTCCAGGGATGGGAAAAGCTGGAGATCAGGTGGCTTGTCAAGGATGGATCAATCCGGATCACTGAGTCTTCTGCTCTCGCCATCATAAACAAGGAGGGACGTTTCCAGGGCTTCTCGGGTGTGGAAAGGGACATCACTGACAGAAAACGTATCCAGAATCAGCTCGAGGAATTCGACGAACTGCTCGAACCGGCTGTGCAGATCCTTCCGGTTCCGGTGGTAATAACAGACTGTATAACCGGGATGGATCTCTATAAGAATCCTGCATGGCAGGATCTATTCGGATATGAATTCTCAAGGTATCAATGCTTTAATGATTGGGTGTCCCTGGCGTATCCTGATGCGGATTATGCCGCTTCAGTCGCAGAGCAATGGGGCAGGATGGTCCAGGCTGCCATCGATACAAAGTCTCCACAATTAATGGATTCCCCTGTCACATGCGCCGATGGCTCCGTCAAATTCATTCGATGGGGTCTGGTTTCCAACGGTGAGCTAAACGTAATTTTTGCAGTAGATCTCACCACTCAGAAGCACACTGAAAATAAACTCCTGTCGCTCAATGAAACACTTGAAAAGGATGTAGCGGAACGCTCAGTAGAATTAGCGTCCGCCAATCAGACACTTGTCAGGGAGGTGCTCGAACACCTCAGGACAGCCAATGATCTGAAAAACTCCCAGGCCATGGTGAATCTGATCATCGAATCCGCTCCCATGGGGCTCTTTGTAATACAGAATGACCGTTACACATTTGCCAACGAGCCCTTCTTAACGATATTCGGATTTAACGACAGCTCTGATGTGCTTACCAAGCCGGTCAGGGACTCATTCGGCCCCGACTGGGAGAATTTTTTATCCGAACGCATCTACGAGTGCAGTTTGAATGTTGAAACCTGCAGTTCCACTGACGAGAGAAAAATCGACACAGGTAAAAGCAAGGCCCACCTTCGCCTAGCCATAAGGAGGACGGAGTTGATGGGGGAGCCGGCAACGGTGGGATTCGTTTCGGATGTCACCAAAGAGGTCGAATTACGCACACATCTCCATAGGGCCCAGAAAATGGAGGCTATCGGCTCTTTGGCCAGTGGAATAGCTCATGATTTCAACAACATCCTACATGGCATCATGGGCTTCACAGAGATGGCGATTAACAGGTTGCCACCAGATTCCGAAGCCTCCGGCAGACTCGACAGGGCCCTGGCCGGCATTGACAGGGCCGCTAAACTTGTCCAGCATATCCTGGCTTTCAGTCGCGAGACCGAGCACGAGACAAAGCCAGTCCTGGTTGGACCCATTGTAAAAGAAACACTGGAATTTATACGTGCCTCAGTATCTTCAAGCATAGAAATCCAAAAGAGTATCAGATCCGGCCTCCATGCTGTAAAGGCTGATCCCACGCACATCCATCAGATCATAATGAATCTGTGCACAAATGCGTCGCACTCCATGAAGGAAAACGGTGGAATCCTAATGGTGGAGCTTGACGAATTCAATCTGCCCGATAATTCTTTGGACGCTTTGAGTCATTTGATTCCAGGCGCTTACCAGCGTCTGAGGGTTTCAGACACAGGCCATGGAATGGGGCCTGAAACAATCGAGAAGATCTTTGATCCCTATTTCACAACCAAGGAAAAAGGAGAAGGTACCAGGCTTGGCCTCATCGTCATCGACTCAATCGTTACCGGCTACGGTGGCGCAATCACCGTCCAGAGCCAGGTAGGTAAAGGAACCACCTTCGATGTGTATCTTCCCATAGTTGAGGATCAGCGAGACGAAAAAGAGGAAAAATCTGCTTTAATTCTGACAGGAACAGGGAAGATACTCTTCGTCGATGACGAAAAAAGCATACGACTGACCCTCCGGGAAATGCTGCGAAAGAACGGCTATGAAGCTGAGATGGCCGAGGATGTCGCCTGCGCCTTGAAAATGCTGGACGCCCAGGAATTTGACATAGTCATGACAGATATAGTGATGCCAAAGGTGTCGGGACTCGAATTGCTTAAAGCCATTCGCGAGCGTTGCCGCAATGTCCAGATCCTCATCATGACGGGTGATCCTTCCGTTGAGACGGCTTCCCAGGCCCTTCACCACGGCGCCAATGATTATCTGATCAAGCCCATTGTCAAGGAGGATCTACTGAAGGCCGTCGGTCACGCCGCTGAAATCAAGGCACTGTCTGATCAGAAGAAGCGCCTGGAGCTTGAGAATCAGCTGTACCAGAAGAAT
>CALDNG010000354.1 GCA_937915285.1 uncultured Desulfomonile sp.
TAGTTCCAGGAATGCGACATTTCTTGATCTGGCAAAAATCCATCCGGAAACAATCATGCCTATCATGCCACCGTGAAAACTCATCCCGCCTCTCCAAACTGCAAGGATCTCCCACGGTCTACTAAGGTAAACATCCAGGTTGTAAAACAGCGCATATCCGAGACGTGCGCCGATCATCAGCCCCATGATCAGATAGAATAAAAAGTCTCCAGCCGCATCTACAGGTAATGGTCCGTTTTTTCTTTTAAATTCGGACCTTATTATCAAAAACGCCACGGCAAACCCTACCAGGTACATCAATCCGTACCACCTGATTTCTACAGGGCCAAATCTTGCCAGAACCGGATCAATAAATGGGAATGCCATTATCGGCGTCAAGTCTTCTCTCCAATGATGTATTTGAATCAAACCCTCGGGTCGGGTTCACTTTTATTGCCTAACAGTCTAGAAAGGCTATCTATCTTTCTATCGGCCACTCTTATCATCCCGTCTATTTTTCTGAACACACCCCTGATGATTTTGGCGTCCCTCGAATCCATTCGAGCGCTGTCAAGAATTCGCCTTATTTCGCGCATCATTCTCAAAGGATTCTTCGAGTTTAAAAAAGCTGAACGCAAAAGAACGGACTCAATATGTTCATACATGTCTTCCCGAGTTTTGGAATCAACCGGTTTGAAACGGTCAACCTGGAATCCGACCGGCCTACAGGCGGCCTTGAAGATTTCATAAGTTGTAACCGCTACGGCCTGGGCAAGATTCATGGAGGCGAACTTTGAATCAGTCGGAATGATCATGTGATGGTCGCATAGTGTAAATTCCGAGTTTGTCAGGCCACGTGATTCCCGACCAAAAACTATAGCCACCTGACCTAATTGACTCATTTTTAGAATCTCAGGCGCCAAGGCTTCAGGCGTTCGTGATGAAATCCTTTTCGATCCCAGTCTGCCAGAGGTGGCTATGGACATTACGGTTTCACTCAAAGCCTCTTCCAAAGTCCCACAACGTTGAGCGCTATCAACAATGTCATAAGCTCCAGATGACATAGACTTTGCTTCAGTATCTGGTCCACTATCGGTTGAGTCTACAAGCGTAAGCCTTTCAAGGCTCATATTTTTCATGACACGTGCTGTTGAGCCAATGTTCCCGGCGTGTGTAGTTCCAACCAGAACTATTTTCACATTTGTCAGACAACCGGTGAACTCGGGGTTAACCGAAAAACCCCTCTGTATGTTTCTTGACGGCTCCAAAGTTTATCCTGATCCTATATGGAAAATTGGGAGTCCACTGGTCAGTCCTGCCTTGAACCATTGAGTCATTTTCAGCCATGGATGAATCGCGGTCAGCATTGACCCGTAATTCTGCACGAGGCTCTCCCGCAGCGCTCCGACCGGGCTCAAGATATAATCCGTATACGGCTTTGTCAATTAATATCAGGGCAAAGCTATACTAAATTAAAGTAATTTATCATAATTACCTGATTATCGGATGTCGATTTTGTAGTGTGGCTGGTTTATCACTCAAAGGAATCCACTGATGAAAGTCATGGTCGGGTAGCTTGGGTAGGCAGCCTTTTGAAAGCTCTGGAGGCTGTTAGTAGCCTTTTTCGAGTGTAGCGTGTGAAAAACCGTTGTATGATGTGGCATAGCCTGAAGGCTGCCACACCCGGCATGCTCCGCCGTCTCTCTCCTTGTAATGGCGGAACTGATCCGGTTTTCAGCATCCCCGGATCAATCACCTGACTCTACAGACGTATGCAAACCTGTTTTTGATTTTTAGCCGCTTGAGGCCTCAACCCGAGGCCATGGCCGCCCCTATGCCTCCGCCAAGGATCACGGCGACATAGGGACTGCTCCAGAGGACTCAGCCAGGGCCAGCGCATGAGTTCACCAAATACAATCCCATGCCTACTGCTGCTCCGAAGGCTGCTCCGATAATAATCTTCATGATCACTCCTGTTAATGTTCTAACGCTTAAAATAGCTCATCATCCTTTAGCGTCAAGCGCATGTTGCCTAAAAAGCTTATTTTGGGATAATGTAACCAAGACTTTTTTGGCGTTTCGCATTCTTTAAATCAACAAAGCGGGTCAGAGCCGTGGGAATGATGGCGGGCTGGATCCACGATCGAGTCGGGGAAGACATCGATATCCCGCGACTAGCGCATGAGGGTAAGCCGGTGGAAAACAGTTGGACCAAAGAATCTATAGATGAAATATGCTCTGGTTTCCAGAAAGCGAGGATATTACTCACAGCCGCTGAACTGGATATTTTCACGATCTTGTGCGCTCGCTGTCAGTCTGTGGCTCAGATATGTGAAGATCAGGATTTCAGCGAACGCGGTCTTACCATCTTGCTGGATGCCCTGACTTCAATGGGCTTGCTTGATAAGGACGAAAACAATGTTTACAGCCTTGCTGATAATGTTTGCGCTCTCATGAGCAGCAACGCTCCTGAAACGTTTCTTCCCATGGCTCTACATAGGGCCAGAATGTGGAAGACATGGTCAAACCTGACTGAAATAGTGAAGACAGGAACAAGCGAACACTTCCTGGAGAGGAAAAAACGAAGCAAAGAGGACATGGAAGCCTTCATAGGGGCCATGCACGCTGTTGGCCTGAAAAAATCCCAGGAATTGGCCCAAAAACTCGATCTGGCCCCTTACAGGAAGATGATAGACGTCGGCGGGGCCTCAGGAACTTACATAATGAGTTTCATGAGGCGAAATAGCGCTTTGAGAGCTACCCTTTTCGATTTACCCGAAGTGATAGCCATGGCTAGGAGACGAATTGCCGACGAAGGATTTGACGGACGTGTGGATTTTATCGAGGGCGACTACAATAAGGATTCATTCCCCAAGGGACACGACCTTGCCCTGCTGTCGGCCGTGATTCATATCAACAGCCGTGAGGCAAACAGGTCACTTTATACACGTCTTTATGAATGCCTGAATCCAGGCTCAGCAATTCTGATCCGTGATTTCTTAATGGATGACTCCAGAACCAGGCCGCATGAAGGCGCAATTTTCGCCGTGAACATGCTGGTCGCAACAATAGCGGGCAACTCTTATACTCTTAATGAGGTTATGGAGGATTTGGTATCCTGCGGATTCCTCAATCCTCATCTTGTTGTTGACGGCCCGAGAATGGACCAGGTGGTCATAGCCCACAAACCCTGAGTGCAAATCATGATCCAGGTCCAGCTTCCCGAAAAAACGCAAACCGCTCTCTGCCATTGGCAGTTGTTTGTGTTGAGGCCTGCTCGGATCACTCCACTGGAGTGAATTTCACCAGGGGCATGTTCGCCTTAAGGAAATTAACCTCAGCCTCACTGCGCAGTTTTGTGTAAGTGCGCCTTGCAACATCGAAATATGTGACACCCTCTTTCCTTTTCCTGGTAGAGGTTACAACCACCAGTTTTCCTTTGTATTTAGGTTGTTGTGCCAGGAACTCATCGACTATGGCGCACATCCTGACGTATTTCTGACTGACACTGGAATTCTTGAACTGAACTCCCAGTTTGGGTGTAAGGTCCGTAGCCGGCGCTCCCCCGTATACATGGTTGGGTAGCATTTCCCTTGTTATGACTGAGCCGGCCAGGGCCATACTCTTCTCGCCTATTACTACCGGAGACACAATGCAATGGCTCACAAACCAGACATCCTTCTGTATGTGGACTTTTTTGGACGACATGAAACGGCAGCCTTCGACAATGTCTCCGAACTGCAAATGTGTCCAGACCTGGCTGTATGGGCCGATGCCAACATTGTCATCGATTCTCAGGCCCGCAGAGCTATCCAGAATAACATTTTGCCCAATCCAGCAGTTCCTTCCAATCGAGATCGGGTTCTTTCCTCTTCCAGTAACCTCTGAGTCAATCTTGCTGTAATCCCCTATCTCAAATCTCGGGGCATTGATCTTAACCCCGCTTGAGATATGACAGAAATCGCCCAACCTCACGTAGTCTGCCGCGTCATCCACGCCGGAAATTTTTGCTCCGGCCTCAACAACACAGCCCATACCCAATTCCAGGATTCGGGCGTCAATGTCGCCTTCTATTCTGCACTGAAATTCCTGCTGAGTCATTTTTCCCCCCTCAGTGGATATAAAAGTTGATTTGTTTGGCCAGGATTAGACAAGCCTGACCGCAATGATGATGTCTTTTCAAAAAATATCATCAACAAAGTCAAAATCAAGGAATTTCTTGCAATCTGGCAAAAGGTTGTTTGGCGCCGTTTCGAATCGGGGACAGAGGGCTGTCTGGCACGAATAAAATTCAAGGGTTTCTGGACGAGTAAACAATGATGTCTGAAGCCATGCGAGGAAATTTTGAAGCCATAGAGATCACACGACTCCTATAGCCGGCATTGCTTTCCAGTTTATTCATCCAGCGCAAGCGGTTACGAAAGATCCTGAAAGCGCTGACATCCTCTATGGTGAAGCCCGACCGCCTGATTTCATCGAGGAGCGAGTCATAGGAATAGTAATTTATTCTTGTCGCCCTAACGGCCTTCTTCCAGTCGGACTGGGTGTCCCAGGCTATGGAATCGCCGGCTTGAGCCACACCCCTGATGATCTTTTTGATTCCAGCGGCCAAACGTGGAGTGAATGAAATCGGATTGTAGACGATAAGACACCCGGACGGCCTCAGGACCTTTCGGAACTGCCCGAGCAACTCTTCACTGTTCGGCATGTACATGAGCACTTCATTGCAGATGATTACATCAAAGCTATTGGGCCTGAAAGGTATTCCGTTGACAAGGTTAACCTGGCAAAGTCCTTCGTATGAACCGACCTGCCGTGCCTGAGCGAGTTCATTCGACCATAGATCGACTCCATACCACTGAATTTTGGCAATTTCCCGACAGTAGAGACCTAGATTCCCCGGGCCACAACCAACATCCAGAGTCATCACCGGCTCCGTGGATTGATCGGCAATGCCCCGAAGCCTGTCCTTGATATATCCGAAATGGGCATATTTCAGGCGTGAGTTTATCCGCCCAAGCAATGCCCTGATGTCTTTGTCCAAACTGATTCACTCCAATGGAACTGCTGGATGAGCTTATACTATGGGCTTGGGCGTGAGTCAAACCTTGAGGTTACAAACCGTGTCACCCAGATCGTCATTAACCTGAAAAATGATCAGGAAGGATTCCCTTACTGCGCCTGGCAGGTGGAAGAGTTGAACGTAAAGCAGATTTTTGTCAATTCCGAGTTTAAGGGGACTTGCATCATTTGATCCATGACGTTTCGTCCCGTGTCCAGTTTTGACGTCTCGTCAAGTAATTTCCCGAGTTGTTTCTTATTGACCAGAACACCCTGCTTGAGTAATTTCGGCCCCAACTCTTGAATCATGGTGTTGAAAATCTTGACTTTTACCAGTCCCCGTTTCTCCGCTGACTCTTCCAACGGTGGGGTGTATGAAATTCCGGATCTAAGCGACGCATACTGTCCTGACTTTCGCATGCATGCCCCTACCAGGCCGGGCATCGCTCCAGAGAGTGTCAAAATACATCCATCGGATAAACGCGCCGTCTCAATATTGTCAACAGCCTTGCCATCAATAAACACTGTGGCGATGCGGCAATCAACAAATTCCGGGGTGACACCGAGTTCCGAACACAGAATGTCTTTTACGTTTGCCCCCAGCCGCGATTCAATGAAAAAACCTTCCTGAAAAATCGGCATCATCAATCGAATTAGGGCAGATATCATTTTTTGATCTTCGAGCATTTAATTCCATTCGCAATTATAACGGCGGTCTGGATCTTTGCGCCAAACCGCCGTCGATGATCAGGTCCTTGGGTGATAATTCACCTGAAGCGCTTCACTCCCGGCCTCTCAGAAGCTGAACACCCTGTCCAGTTCGGCGTCGGTCACCTTGAACTTTATGTTATGCGGAGGCAACGCGTCATTATAGAAAAATCCCGGGAGTCTGTCATGGGCCGAGGTAAAACCGGCCTTGATGTTGAATTCCCTTTCATTTCTGAGAACTGACTTCCCCAATTCAGCGACATCATCTGCTGTAAGGCTCAATCCGTAGAAGGCGTTGATCATGTCAATGAGCGCCTGGAATGTTTCTGGCTGATCCAGTACCGCAAAGGCAATGAAAAGACACATACCCGTTGAATCGACAGCCGCGGTGGCGATCTGGAGGTCTCTTGACAACTCAACCTGGCCTTCAGGCGACAAAGGATCAACCTTGCCACCGATGCCAAGAATGTTGGCGCCTACAGCATAGCCAGCGGTGTGATCAGCTCCCATGGGACTTGTGGCGTAAGTAACTCCTATTCCATGTACGGCGCGTGGATCATAAGCCGGCAAGGCCTGATTCTTTACAACTGGGACCCTCTCGACCCCGAAGACCTTACCTGTTATGGCCGCTCCGGAACCCAGGATTCTTCCAAGGTCAGTGCCTGCGCCTACCTGCTTTATGAGGTTTATGGCAGCTTCAGCGTCTCCAAACTTTGCCAGTCCGGCCTCCATGCAAACGCCTATTGTGGCGCCCATTTCTATGGTGTCCAGACCGTAATCATCGTCAAGGCGATCCAGCATGGCAATAGCGTCAAGATCGTCTATTCCGCAATTACCACCGTGGGCCCATACTGTCTCATATTCCGGCTGCTTGGTCAGATAATTTCCGTACTTGTCCATGAACACTCCGGAACATCTCATCACACAGCCTCGATGGCATCCATGAGTGGCAAGGCCCCCTCGTTCCGTCTCCAGGGCCGCCTGAGTCTCGCCGCTAATTTTTGTGTGGCCTTCGAACCTGCCCCAGGTGAAATTGTGAGTCGGGTATCCACCGGCCTCGTTCAGGACATTTGTCAAAACGTTTGTGCCATACGCGGCTAGCCCCTCTCCTGTCACGGGATGCTTTTTCAGGCCGGCCACCCAATTCCTGTTGGCTTCCTTGAACTTCTCGGGATCCTTGGGCGCACGCATGCCTGCTCCAGTGTCATCTATCACCAGGGCCTTGACTCCCTTTGAGCCCATCACTGCGCCAACTCCTCCACGTCCTGCATGACGGGTCGGACGACCCTCCATGTCCGTGCAGGCTATTGAGGCAGCCGCCAATTTCATTTCACCAGCCGGGCCTATGGTAATGAAGCAGGGCTTTTCACCATACTCCTTCGCCAGTTTTTCCACCGTTGAGTAGTTTCCCAGCATCTTCAGGCTGTTGTCTACCTCTATCCTGGCGCCATCCTTGTTGATTATTATCTTGTATGTATTGTCTTCGACTGGTTTGCCTTCCAGAACAATCGCCGCATAGCCAAGTCTGGCCAAAACCTGGGAAGCTTGGCCTCCGGCGTTGGATTCCTTTATGCCGCCTGTCAAGGGACTCTTGCAGCCCACAGACAGCCTTCCGGAATTTGCCGCTATCGATCCGCTAAGCAGTCCGGGGGCGATTACAAGCTTGTTGTCTGCCCCCAACGCATGGCAAAGGGGCGGAACCTCTTTGGATACTATTGCCGATGTAAGCGCCCTTCCACCAAGACCTGCATATTCACCAACCTGGCTTACGCTGATCCTCGGGCCGCCTTCTGCCCCCATATCAATTCTCAGAATCTTGTCCATGAATTTCCTCCCTGTTCGAAAATGGGTTGGATGGAGAGTTTGGGAAACTACAAAAAGACTTCGATTGGAGTAAATTTTCTTAATTTCACAAAAATCGACTACTCAATCTTATTTCCGAACCCTGGGAGGTGTCAAGGACAAAAACCGAATTTATGCAATAATTTTAAGTTGTTATGCCTGTAGCGACATATGCTCTAGCTGTTCACAAAGGTCAGCCTCCGGCAATCGGAGGAAAAAGCGCAAGCCGATCGCCTTCTTTAAGGATTCCATCCAACCTTGAATGACGACCGTTAACAAATATAATGAGCGGGAATGTATCCGGGATATTGAGCTTTTTAACGGCGTGCCTGACCAGGGCCCCTTCGTCGAGTTCAAGCTGAAACGGAGTCCCGGCCATCTTATCTGGGGCCATTTTTCCTAGTGACGCATAAAGGATCATCTCTATTTTCATGACGACTTGCCTTTGATACCGAGTTCTGAAGCTTTAATTGAGGCAGCCGTCATGACCAGCTTGATCGGCACGTCGTGAAGAACCGCCAATTTCTTGCAATCTTCATATTCCGGGGCCACATTCACTACTTTTCCTTTCCAGAATGCTGATTTTACCCGTACTACTCCAAACCTGGTTACAACCTCGTCAATGGTTCTGTTGGCTACAATCCGGTTATCAATTCTCCACCTGAGCCCAATAGAGGTGGTTTCGGTGAAAATCAGACCTGCCAGCGCCGAGATGGCTGAGACTGGGCAGATAATCTGCAACTGAACTCCCGGCCTGTTTTTTTTCATCTGTATGGTGGTTAGGGATACATCTAGGGCTCCGTTGTTCATGGCTTTTTCAAAGACATGACCATAAATCTCCGGGCTCATGTCGTCGATGTTGGTCTCTATTACTGCAGTCGGCTCTGAGTTTCCAACACGGTGGCAATCATCGACCTCGCCAACTATCAACCGGACCACGTTGGGCGCATCAAGATTCAGTTTTCCTGCTCCATAACCTATGGATATAACCGTCATTTCAGGAATGGGCCCGAATCCCGAAGCAAGACTCGACAGAATGGCCGCTCCCGTTGGTGTTAGCAATTCACCTTGCATCCCGGTCGAATAAGTGGGCAGCCCCTTGATCAACTCCAGAGTGGCGGGAGCCGGGGCTGGGAGAATGCCATGCGCAGTTTTTACGAAACCACCTCCAACATTCATTGGTGAACATCTGATTTCGTGGATCCCAAGAAGACTCAGACCAATCACAGCTCCCACAATGTCCACTATTGAGTCGATGGCCCCAACTTCATGAAAATGAACATCCTCTATTGGTACCCTATGGACAAATGCCTCAGCCTCACCCAGGCGATCGAATATTTGAACAGCCCTGTCTTTGATTTCAGGGGCCAGGTCGCTGGAATCTATGAGTGCTTTTATGCTCGACAACGTCCGGGGCTCGCAATGATGATCGCCATCCACTACAACATCCGCCTGAATCGCTCCGATTGCGGCCTTGGTAACCCGTTCGGCTTCAAGCCGGAAGCCCTCCAGGCCAAGACGGGACAACTCACTCCTGAAAGTGTCAATGCTCACTCCACAATCCATCAGCGCTCCAAGTATCATGTCACCCGATGCGCCTGAGAAACAGTCGAAATAGGCTATTTTCAAGTTCATTCCTTTTCACGGATCATAAATCAGGTTCGCGTCAATCATCATCACCTGGTTTATCACATTATATCAGGTATTAGCATGAGGGAATACCCAACCGGATAATGAGATTTTTTCGGGCATGAATCATTTGAGCACCGGTCTGCCTGCCGGTCTGACCGTGAGGACAAATCCACTGATATTTGATATGATCCGGGTAGCCAGATGCCTGGTTTAACCTGAAACAGTTCATTGATTAGGGGTAATGCCGTCATGAACATACTTGCAGGGGACGTTGGGGCAACCAAGACGGCGCTGGGTCTTTTTGAGCCTGGAGAAAATAGGCCGAGACTTGTCTGCTCCAAGGTGTATTCGAGTTGGGATCATCCATCCCTGGAATCGATCATATCTCAGTTCATTTCTGAGAGGCCCGAATCCATAACATCAGCCTGTTTTGGAGTTCCCGGTCCGGTTCTGGGAGGAGTTTGCAGGACAACGAACCTCAACTGGGTAATTTCCTCAGATAGACTGAGATCCTTGCTCGGGATTCAGTCCGTGACTTTGCTAAATGACCTGGTCGCAACGGCCATAGCCGCCCCTACCCTTTCGGTTAATGAATACGATCTATTGAACATAGGAAACCTTGATGTCTCTGGCACAATCGGGGTGGTGGCGCCAGGAACCGGACTGGGAATGGCGCTCATGGTCTGGACGGGTTCGGAATACAGGCCGGTAGCCTCCGAGGGTGGACATGTGGATTTTGCCCCAGCCGACAGGATGCAAATAGGTCTTTTAGAGGCAATGATGCGTAAATTCCCGAGGGTGAGTGTGGAGCGTCTTGCTGCGGGTCCAGGATTGCATGAAATTTATAACTGGGTGACCGATCTGCCTGAACATTCGGGCCATGGTCGAAAAGCTGATGTCAATAACTCGTCAAATCCTTCGGAGATGATCACTCGTCTGGCATTTGAAGAAAATGACCCCGCCTGCAATCAAAGCCTCGATCTTTATGTTTCTATACTCGGTTCGATCTGCGGCAATCTCGCGCTGACAGCCATGACGACCGGAGGAATATACCTTGGGGGTGGGGTCAGCCCTAAGATTCTCCCCAGGCTCAAAGACGGTCCGTTCATGGCCGCATTCACCGCAAAGGGCAGGTTCAGGGAATTAATGGAATCCATTCCCGTAAAAATAATTCTTAACGACAGAGCGGCGCTTATTGGAGCTTCAATCATGGCTGCCGCCGGCTGACAAACCGGCTGAGGTGATAAACTATGGACATTACTCAAATTAAACAGGCCGCTGAAATGATAGGGAAGGCCAGAAAAATAGTGGTCTTCACCGGAGCAGGCATTTCTACGGAGTCGGGAATACCGGATTTCAGGTCACCGGGAGGTATTTGGTCACAGTATAATCAGGATGACCTGACATACCAGAAGTTCATGTCGGCCGAGAAATACCGGAAACTTTACTGGGAATATGATCAGTCACGATACCCGGCCATGAGGAACGCCACACCCAATGACGCCCATCGGGCTGTTGTTGAAATAGAACAGTCCGGAAGGTTGTCGGCCCTGATCACTCAAAATATAGATGGACTTCACCACAGGGCCGGCTCCGACCCGCGCAGGACCTATGAAATTCACGGAACAGTGCTCGAAGTCACATGCCTGAAATGTCATTTGCGATGGCCACGTGATGAGATAACAGAAATGATGGAACGCGAGAAGATAGCGGTCCCATACTGTTCCGAGTGCGGTGGCCCCCTAAAATGCGCCACCATTGCGTTTGGTCAGTCACTTCCATCCGAAGTACTGGAGGCTTCTTTTTACCACGCCCAGGAATGTGACCTGTTCCTGACGATCGGATCGTCACTGGTGGTGCAACCGGCAGCAATGCTACCTATCCAGGCAAAAAGGTCCGGCGCAAAACTGCTACTGGTAAACCTTTCCTCAACCCCTTACGACAGCATGATGGATTTGATTCTAAAAGGACCGGCGGCAAAAATCATGAGGGACATCATGACAGAATTCAGAAAAAGACTTTAGCATTTCAAGATAATGCGCCATATTAACAGGCGCAAGTACAAAAAGGACGCCAAGCCGTAATAGGTGACGTCCTTTTTTCTTTTGAAACGTGCAGAGTGACTGGTGAAAAAATTAACGTTTGGAGAACTGGAAGCTGGCACGGGCCGCTTTTCTTCCGTATTTTTTACGCTCTTTCACCCTGGAATCCCTTGTTAGAAAGCCTGCGCTCTTTAGCGGAGACCTGAATGCCGGATCGATCTCAAGCAGCGCCTTGCTAATGCCGTGCTTTATGGCTCCTGCCTGTCCGGACAGACCACCGCCGCTCACGTTAACCAGGACATCGAAGCGACCCACCGTCTGGGTCAGTTCAAAAGGCTGCAGAATGATCATCCTGGAAGTTTGTCGTCCGAAATAGTCATCCATCGGTCTTTCATTTATGACACATTTGCCTGCGCCTGGTCTCAGCCGGACTCTGGCTATTGCGTTCTTTCTCTTGCCAGTAGCATAAAAAATATCCTGGGACATTTAATTCTCCACGATTAAAACTGATAAATCTCCGGCTTTTGAGCCTCATGCGGATGCGTCTCGGACGCATATACTTTCAACTTGGTTA
>CALDNG010000355.1 GCA_937915285.1 uncultured Desulfomonile sp.
ATCCACTCGTGACTGGAGTTCAGACGTGTGCTCTTCCGATCTAGGGAGCAGGGGGGCGCTCAGTCAGCCCAGGCCAATGGGCTCAACCTGATTAGCCTGATCAAATTCAAAAGTGATGGCCTGGGGCGTCTGAAATCATACATGCACGAGAATGAGTGGGAAGTGATCTCCGATTACCTGGACAGTCCCGACAGGTACCAGATTCCTGAACGACAGAAAGAACTGGCTGAATTGGCTAAATTTGGCATGAAATCGTAAATTATTTGCTTGACCGTATTCACAATATGTCCTAAAAATAAAGTGGTGTCCTAGTGTACAATTCTGTCATTAGGTTATAGTTTAAGAGGCTTCAAGATACTAGAGCTGATTGGCCATCTGAAGCTTGTCAGAAGGGATTTGATACTCCGGCCAAGATCATCCTCAAAACTCATCTATGTTTTCAGTAAGTATCAAGATTATCGCCATAGTCGCGGTAACGGCTTTGCAAATTAGGGAATACGCCCCTGCGTCAACAGGCGTTAGCTTTTTAGACTAACGCACAATTGGCTAATTGGGGACAATGAACTTAGAATCAGTCCTGGGAAAGGAGAGACTTTTTTATGCCCGGAGTTTATGTCAAGGAAGACGAGCCCTTCGAAAACGCTCTTAGAAGATTCAAGAAACAGGTTCAGAAATCAGGTGTTTTGACCGAAACCAAAAAGAGAAGGGCTTATGAGAAGCCTAGCGTGAAAAAGAAAAGAAAAGCGATGGCTGCTCGCAAACGACTCCTCAAAAAATTGAGACGTATGCGTTCAAAATAGGTTTTCTGGATTGGCAAAAGTGAAAATCCGGCTGTTCGATAAATTGAACAGCCTGGCAATTTAATAAATTACCGGATCACAAAACGCCCGAACTGAGCATTAAAACGCTACTTCGGGCTTTGCTCATTTTACGGCCAGTGAAAGAATCGATCGATCATTCCAGTTTGGCAGATTCGCGATGTTTGACCCTGCTGATATATGTTTCCAGCGCAGTGCTCTTGTGTTTGTTGTGGAGTGGCTCAGGTTTCTCGTGGGAAACGGCGGGCATTATTCGCTGGGCATTAGCGGTCTCTGCCTGGGTGATATCAGCAATTCTTTTTTCTGTTTCCCTTTTTGAGGTCGTGACTTATTTCGTGTTCATGCCGTCCATCCGCAGCGACGCTCACATATTTTCGACAGTCCACGCCAATCGACTAATTCACCCTTTGACCACGTCCATAGTGCTAGCCGCACTGGCCGCCTGTATTTTGTCCCGTTCGACCACGGCATGGCTCCTCTGGTGGGTTTCCTTCACTTCGTATGTAGTTCAGACATCATCAATATTGAAACACATTCTTGAAGAGCAGTCAGCAGAAGGAGCAGACGGGCCTCAGCAGAGTCTGTTAGGAAAGATTTGCCATCTGATTCTTGGGACGGGCGTGGTGACTCTTGCCGCTGGAGCCAAGGCCATCGCTCCATGGAAGATAAAGACCCTACCTGAGGACACATGGATTGTAGATGTTAGGACAAAAGCCGAATTCCAGTGGAACAGGTTGCACGGCGCCCAGAATTTTCCATGGGGATCAGGACTTGTAGCGGCGACCAAGGATACGCCAAAAGATAGGCCTGTTCTGGTTACCTGCCTTTCTGGCCACCGATCTCCTCCGGTTGCGGTAATGTTGAGGAAGCTCGGTTTTGAAAATGTTTACAATCTGAACTGGGGGCTGCTTTACCTGATCTTGCTTGAGCGCGGCAAAAAAGGGACAGGAGTTTTCGATCTTACTCGTCCTAACAGGGTAAGCAGTGAAAGAGGCAAGGACTACAAAGGAATATCGTACGGCTACATAGGTTGCGCTGTTGTCATTCTTTTCCTGGCGCCTTTTGAAAACGGCGTCATGGGTCGTTCAACTCCAGGCCTTCTAAAAATGACCGGAGCGTTTCTTGGCTTACTAGGGCTTTTCACGGGATGGCTTGCGTTTAAATCACTGGGTCGAAATTTCAGGGTGTTTGCCGCTCCGAGGCGCAGCGGGATCCTCATAAGAACCGGTGTTTATGCGAAGGTGAGGCATCCCATGTACACCGCCGTGATAGTTGGCTTTGCCGGTTACGTAATTTACTGGGGAAGTCTTTGGAGCCTGCCTTTCTGGTTGGCCCTGACAATTCTCTACGTTATCAAGGCCATCAAGGAAGAGGACGTTCTGGCTCAACGTTTCGAGGATTACCAGGAATACAAATCTGCCACCAAGCGCTTTGTCCCCTATCTCTTTTAGTCCTCAGCAACGTGTCCTAACCTAATGAGCCTATTTTTTCGGACCTGACCGTTTTTCTCACCCTAACGCTTTGCTTCGTCACATCCGCGATGTTGTTTTCAGTCAGGTGAACAACAAGCAGATCCTTCATGATCTCAATCCCGTGCTCCAGAAACATCGAGGCAATAAACATGGTCGGCAGAGCATTTGATGATGTAACGGCTAGGTCTGCCTCGCAAACAGCCCATTGGTTGCCGTTGAAGGAGACGGCCAGTCCTCCACCTTTCCGGACTAACCTGAACGCCTCTATATCCGTAATGCTGTCACCAACATACATCACGTCACCCAGTGAACATCCATGACGATGGACAATTTTTTCGACGGAGGCTGCTTTCTCCCTTCCGCCCACAGGATTCACGGAAAGCAGCAGCCTGTTGATATCCAGTCCGGGCAACTCAATCCAGAAAATTCTGTCAAGCATTGCAATGACTTCTCTTGAGGCGCTATCCAAGTCATTGATTGAAGAGGCGCCCTGGGGTAGATGGAAGTCCGCGGTTTCAACGATCATCGAGTAAAAGTCCTTCACCCGGGTTTTATCCGACGAACTGATGGGCAAGGAGTCTATGTCTATCTCGGTTGAAAAGGTGTTTTCCAGGGGAAATTCCAAAGCGTCACACACGGCTTTGATGTAGGGGGTGTAGCTGGTACTCACAATGTAACACGGGGCTATTGCAGCTATCCGGGACAGCGCCTCACGAGCTTGAGGTATGACTTCGATGTTTCGTCTTGAAAACTTGACCATGGAACGGTCATCAACTCCATAAGCCTTGAAAAAAGGCAGAATCAGCCTTAGCGTGTCACCGGCCTTGTAATCAGGCATGCGGGCGACCTCTGCAAGGTAATCGTCATAAAGACTTATTTTAGCGAAGAATTTAGCCCCTTGAGGCAAAAAAGCCTCGGCCATTTCTGCCGCATTGTCGTTTTTCGTTAAAGGACCCTCACAATCTGTTACAAAAACCCGTCTCGAGTTTGCTTTCATGTCAACTCCAATCAACGTGATTCACGTCTTAACTCAGACTCTTGAGGCCTCGCCCGGCTGGAATGAATCAATGAGGTCTCTGCCAGGATAGGTTGATCGCCCGTAACCTTCAATACTTTTTGATGCAGCTTTCGCTGCTAGTTCCAGACACTCCTGCACGCCTAGATCCATCAAGACCCCGGCCAGGAATCCGGCTGCAGCCACGTCACCGGCGCCTGTCCTGTCTACGATCCGCATTGGCCTGACGGCGGCCTGATGAAAAATCCCATGCCCTGTAATGGCTTGAAGTCCCCTTGAGCCCAATTTCATT
>CALDNG010000356.1 GCA_937915285.1 uncultured Desulfomonile sp.
AAAAGCCAATGCGCTTGATTTGAATTTCAAATAGGGGGCAATTGACGTTTGGTAATTCGTAATATCGGTGTTGTATATCCAATAAAAAGAATGACCTACACCACGTTCGTAATAATAGGCGTACTGTGGTCACTGGTAATGGTTTTCCTTTATTTGAACTCATTGCGGGAACACTATCTCGACGCATTGGCTGTCGCCAAATTGGCGGCTATTGAGAGTTTCCGGAAAGACCTCGTCTATCGTAAATGGGCCTCCCTCCACGGGGGAGTCTATGTTCCATTGTCGGACCGTGCCCACCCCAATCCTCACCTTGTGGACGTCCCAAATCGCGACCTGAACACAGACAACGGTCTTAAATTGACGCTTATCAATCCATCCTATATGACGCGCCAGGTTCATGAACTTGGGGAGCAGGAGTATGGACTTCAGGGTCACATTACAAGCCTTGATCCGATTCGTCCTGAGAACAGTCCTGACCCTTGGGAGCGCGACACACTTCACAAATTCAAGGATGGTCTGAAAGAACACTGGGCCATTTCTGACATTGATGGTCAGAAATATTTCAGATACATGGCGCCTTTGATGGTGGAAGAATCCTGTATGAAATGTCATTCCATTCAGGGACACCGGATCGGTGATTTGAGGGGCGGGATCAGTGTTTCACTTCCGTGGGACAAGTTCGCGGACACATTTGCAGGGCATTCTGACACCAACGCCCTGACCTATGGCTGCATTTGGTTCCTTGGAATGCTTGGGCTGGGAATCAGCCACTGGGTCATTTCCGGCCAGGTTTCCGATCAGCAGTCTATTCTCGAAGACCTAAGGAAAAGCCAGCAGAAATTCGAGCTTGTTTCGGGGGCAATCCAGGACGTGTTCTGGCTGTTCGACCTCAGGACCCGAAAAATCGAGTTCATCAGTAAGGCGTATGAGACCATATGGGGTCAAAAACCGGATGCGATTTACAAAAATCCCGGTGAATTCTACTCGATCGTGCATCCTGACGACCTGGAACTTTTTAAGAAGACCATGTCTGAGTCGCAGGCCAAAGGAACAGAATTCTGTATTGAATTTCGGACCCTTCGGCCCGACGGATCGATTCGCTGGGTTCTCAACCGGGGTTATCCCATCCAGGGTCTGGACGGAAAACTCGAATATGTGTGCGGGACTTGCTCCGACATTACCGCTAGGAAACTGGTTGAGGACGAACTTCGGCGCTTCAAAACGATGTCCGATGGTTCGGTTTCAGGCCAAGGCATAGCGGATCTTGATGGAAAACTTTATTATGTTAACGAAGCGCTGGCCCGAATGCATGGCTACGAGGTCGGAGAGTGCCTCGGGGCTCAGATAAACATATTTCATACGGAGGAGCAGATTAAATCCATAGATTCCATCAGGGAGATTTTGATCGAGAAAGGCAGGATGGAACTGACCGAAACGTGGCAGATGCGAAAAGACGGGACCGTCTTTCCCAGCCTGTTGAATGGCTCAATAATAAACGATGATCATGGTGTCCCTGCATATATAGCCGTCACGGTAATTGATATCACAGAACTTGACAGGGCCCGCCAATCCCTAATGGATAGTGAAACACTTTTCAGAACGGTTTTTCGGACAAGTCCCGATTCGATCTCGATTCGCCGCGTGGATAATGGAACATATGTTGACGTAAACGATAGTTTTCTTAAGTCAACCGGTTACAGCCGGCAAGAGGTCCTGGGGAAGACATCCATTGAGCTAGGGCTTTGGGCCGAACCTGAGAAACGCCACGAATACATCGACCGCCTCAAAAAGGACGCTCAATTGACGAATTATGAAATACATTTCATGACGAAGGACGGTCGGTCAATTGCCGGATTATTGTCATCAGCGATTTTTGAGCTTCATGGAGTTCCGCACGCTCTCACGGTTGTCCGTGACATCGATGATCTGAAAAAGAATCAGGCTGAGTACGCCAGGCTTGCTACTGCCGTTGATCAGGCTGCAGAAAGGGTCCTGATCACGGATGTGGAAGGCAGGATAGTCTATGTCAATCCCGCATTTGAGGTTTCCACCGGCTACTCCAGGGAAGAGGCGATAGGACAACATCCTTCCATCCTGAATAGCGGTCAACATGATCAGGCATTTTACGATGAGATGTGGAAAACGGTCTCAACCGGAAATGTATGGACGGGCCATATTATCAACAGAAAAAAGGACGGTTCCCTGATTCATGAACGAGCCGCTATTTCGCCAGTGAGGGACGCAACTGGCCAAATAGTGAATTACGTCCAGATGGCTACCGATATCACGGTTGAGGAAAATCTTCGAAACCAGTTGTCGCAATCGCAGAAGATGGAGGCCATAGGGGCCCTGGCTGGAGGGATAGCTCACGATTTCAATAACATAATACAGGCCATAACGGGATACACCGAGCTGGTCATGGATGATCTGCCCGTTGATAGCCGGGCTTACACAAATCTTTCCAAGGTTAGGGACGCGGCGGGACGGTCAAAGGAAATGGTCAAGCAGATACTCACCTTCAGCAGGCGTTCGGAACCCAATATAACTACTCTGGAGATGAGCCCTCTGGTCAAGGAAGGTCTCAAATTCCTCAAAGCCGCCATACCTCCAACCATTGAGATTGATGGGGTGATAGGTGTGAATCCCGGGATGATTATCGGCGATCCGACCCAGATCCATCAAGTGCTTATGAATCTGTGTGTGAACGCCGCCCAATCCATGCCATTGAAAAAGGGAACTGTATTCGTAAAACTCGATCAGGTAGTCCTTGACGCCGCTTTCACCAATAATCATACTCATCTGGCGCCCGGCAAGCACGTCAGGTTAAGGGTATCCGACAATGGCTCCGGAATCTCCCCTGAAATACTGGACAAGATATTCGACCCGTATTTTACCACGAAGGAAAAAGGTGAGGGTACCGGTATGGGCTTGTCTGTTGTTCACGCAATAGTGGAAAGTTGCAGGGGCGCCATTACGGTTGATAGTAGGTTAGGGATTGGAACTGAATTTACTGTATATTTCCCTGTGGTAGAGGAAAGTGACACAGGTTTGGTTGAAATCGACAAAACCCCTTCGATCCCAAGAGGGACTGAACGGGTCCTTGTTGTCGATGACGAGATCGTCCTTGTTGACATGTATGAGAGGCAACTTCGGCGGCTCGGATACACCGTGATCAAATCAACCAGTCCGGTAGAAGCCGTTAAAATGGTTCTGGAAAACCCGCAGCAGTTCGATGTCATTATCACCGACTTGATGATGCCGGAAATGTCAGGGCTTGAGCTTGTTGAGAAACTATCGTTTTTGCGACCTGCTATCCCCATAATTATATGCTCCGGATGGAACGAAAGGTTGACGGAGGATCAGATTGAGACGGGAGGGATTCGAACGGTGGTGTCAAAACCGGCGATGAAAAATGAACTGGCCGCCGCTATTAGGGAAGTCATGGATGGCTCCCTCTGAATCAAATTGTTTCCATGATTTTTAAAGTAGAATAGTCTTGATGCGCAGTTCGGTAATGACATTCGACAGGGAATATGACAGCCTGACAAAAAACCTTAAGTAGTCTTAATAATTCAAGGAGTTATAAGATGATATGTCAAAAGTGCGGAGTTGATGTAGCCGAGGGCCGGGAATATGAGCATCTCGGAAAAATACTCTGTGAGGACTGTTACATGGACACTCTCTCTCCTACCAGAACATGTGATCCATGGGCTGTTCATTCGGCCAAGTCCTGTTCCAGGCTGGAAAATAATTCAGGCGCACAGGTTAATAAAACGCAGGAGGCGATACTGAAAATACTCGGGGAGACCGGCGGAATCGAAACCAGGGCTTTGATTGAGAGACTGCAAGTCTCTGAGTCTGAGTTCCAGCGTGAATTTGCCGCTCTAAGGCACATGGAACTGGCAAGGGCTGAAATGAGGGATGGCAGGAAACTGCTTAGGCTATGGTGACGAAGATTCTCCTGAAAACAGCAATCACGATCAGGCGAAAGTCAATCTAACAGAGCTAAACGGACCGCTTCGATAATTTTGTCATTTCCACAAGGCTTGCGGATAAATCTCCTCACATAGGGGGCAACTTCCCGGAAAATGTCATCTTCCGGACCCGAACTACTTACTACAACAAGCCTGAGCGCCGGGTTAATTTTCACCATCTCTTTCATATAATCTTTTCCTGCCACTCCAGTCATCATTGGATCTAGCAGGACGAGGGAAATCCCGTACGGGTTTTGCCTGAAAATCTCAACCGCCTGACTCATGGTATTGACAATAACAGCCTTGTAACCGGCTGATTGAAGGATTGTTTGTTCCAGTTCAGCCACCAAGGAGTTGTTCTCCACTATCATGATAGTGTGGACGACAGCATCCTGGACAACTCCGCTCCCAGAGTCTGCAGCAGCCTGCGCCGTGTCCAGGGCCGGGAAATAGACAGTGAAACGACTACCTTTGCCCAATTCGCTTGAGCATTTTACTAACCCGCCTTGCTGCTGTGCGATTCCCTTGACCACAGACAGGCCCAGCCCGGTGCCCCGAGCTGATCCCCTTGGTTTTGTACTGTAAAAGGGATCGAATATTCTCTCAATAGTTTGTTTATCCATGCCGGCCCCGGTGTCAGTCACCGTCAGGGTAACGTAGTCCCCTGGACTTAAATCGGGATCGTTAGCGAAGTCTTGCTCATTTAGCAATACCCGTTCAGTGGATATCTTTAAAACACCACCATTCAGCATGGCCTCTGACGCATTGGAGGCAAGGTTGATCAGCATCTGGTCAATCTGGTTCCGGTCCGCCCTGACTGTCGAAGGAAGCTCAGTTAAAGACAGTTCCAGTTTTACATTTGGAGGCAGGTTGCTTGAAATGAGGCTCGCCATCCTTCTGATTTGATCATTCAAATCAATGGGCCTTGGCGTCGCCTGTGAGCGACGTCCAAATGCGAGGAGCTTTTTCACAAGTTCAGCGCCTTCCCTTGATGTCGTGAGAATGTTGTTTAGAATGGCCGGCTGTTTGGTGGCGTCATCGACTCCAGACATCAGAATTTCACTGTACCCGGTTATTATCTGCAACATGTTGTTAAAATCATGCGCAATTCCCCCCACCAGTGTGTCCAGCGCCTGCATTTTCTGGGATTGGAAGAGTTGCGCTTGAAGCTCCTTTTTTTCCTGTTCGTCTCGCAGACGGTCAGTGATGTCGTGGATGATCGAACTCAGGAGAGTTTTTCCCTCAAGTTCAATTGGGGTAGAATATAACTCCACCGTTCTTGTTTCCCCAGTAGCCAGTAGATGCGGGAATATGAAGTGGTTCTGCTCACCACTTAGTATCAGGGAAATGGCCCTCTCTATTTCCGCTCTGGGGAGAGTATTTACTTGCGAAATGTTCATCTTGCGCAGGGTCTCGCGATCATATCCGTAGAACCTCGATGCCGCGTCATTAATGTCCACTATCGATCCTGTTTTTGGATCCAACAGCAGCATTACGGCATCATTTTTCTCGAACATGAGACGGAATCGTTCTTCACTCTGCTGGAGTCTCTGCTCTGCTCGTTTGGAATCGGAGATGTCCATCACATGAGATATGAAATACAGTGGATTGCCCAGGTGGTCCCGGGCCAGAGAGCTTGAAACCTTGGTGTAAACAATCTTGCCATGCTTGCTGATGAAGCGTTTTTCGAACTCGAAAACCTCGTTTTTCCCCATTAATGCCTCATTAATGAAGCGAGGACTCACATCCAAATCATCTGGATGGGCTTTTTCATTAACTGAAGATCCCTCGAGGTCGGCCTTTGTGCAATCCAGCATTTCGCAAAGTTTGTTGTTTACCCGCAAAAGCCTGCCGCCAAGATCCACCAGGCACACTCCAATATTTGCGTTCTCAAAGGCAAGCCGGAATTTCTGGTCCATTTCTGAACGCTCGGCCTCAAGCCGATGACGCTCTGTCCGGTCCACACCCCAATA
>CALDNG010000357.1 GCA_937915285.1 uncultured Desulfomonile sp.
AGTCTATACCGCCGCTCAGAAACACGCCCAGTGGAACGTCACTTATGAGACGCTTTCTTACCGCCTGTTTGAGCAACTCGATGGTTGTCTCGCAGGCCTCTCTTTCTGAAAACCGGGCTTCATCGACCGGCATGGGCAAGTCCCAGAATTTTTTGGTATTGACCTGACCATCCTTAAAGATCAGAAAATGTCCGGGCTCAAGCTTGAACACATTCCGGAAAATTGTCTGCGGTGTTGGAACATATTCATAGGCCAGGAATCTCGCCACCGCATTCCTCTCAATCTCAAGCCCCAGGAATGGGAGTCTACGGAAGGCCGTAAGTTCTGAGGCAAATGCGAAGACTCCGTTTTGCAAAGTATAATAAAAAGGTTTCTTTCCCATTCTGTCGCGTGCTGCAAATAGTGACTTTGAACGGTTGTCCCACAATGCAAAAGAAAACATTCCCTCAAATTGCTCCAGGCATTCAGTCCCCCATTTGAGGTAGGCCTGGAGCAGAACCTCGGTATCGGATCTGGTCCTGAAGCCAACACCTTTCCTGGAGAGAATGTCCCTGATCTCCTGAAAATTGTAGATCTCTCCGTTGTACACTACTGTGACCGACTGATCAGGTGAACTCATTGGCTGGGAGCCAGTGACCAGGTCGATAATGCTTAAACGTCTGTGCCCCAGCGCTGCCTGGCCTTCTATCCACAAACCGCTACCGTCAGGGCCCCTTCGAAACAAGGCCGCAGTCATGGAATCCAGCCATTGGGTCTGATCATCACGGCTTCCAGGGGCGTTTATAAATCCTGCTATTCCACACACTATATTTGCACCGGATCTTTCAGAAGTTTGTCAACCGTTGGGAATCATGGAGCGTAGCTTTTCGGCCATCCTGGGATTTCCGAAGAAATCACCACGCTCTACATTAGCTCGATATTCGTCAAGTCTAAGTTCAAAATCAGTAAACGTCTTCTCATTGGGCCTAACCTCTGACGAATAATCTCCATATCCCAGGTGTTTTATCATGAAGGCGTTCAACGTCTGCTCGTAGGCAAGACGGATCGGAAAGCACAGTACGGGTTTCCTGTAATGAAGTGACTCGGATATGACATTGTGCCCCCCATTGACAATCGCATATTTGCAGGTCGACAAGTCCTCCAGAAAGCCCTCGACGCTGTTGGCCTTGAATTCAAGGTTTTTCCGGCTAGGTTTGGCCCCAAATCCATAAATCCGGTAAGATGCCCCTGTATTGCCTAGCGTCTCGAGCAACGGGAGAAACGATGGAGATGTCTGATAAACGAGCACGTGATCGCCCGCCGAATCAGTGAAGTTACGGACCACGGGGCGCAAAACCGACGGTGTGACCTGAGTGCGTGAAGGATCCTTGGGGGTGAGGCTGAAAAAAGAGGTCACGATATATTTGTCAGCATTGCTATACAAGAATTTTAACGGCGCTTTAAGAAGCAGCCTGCCCAAAACTCCACCAGGATCAACCGGCCAATCGCACTCCGTCAGTATGTGCTGGTGATCAACGCTGACGCACGGGATTCCAAGACGCCTGGCCGCCAAAGGAGTGAAATATTCATAATTCGAAAGAACCAGGTCAGGGGAAAAATCCCTCAATATCCCTTCAATGTGATTGAGGACAGAATTTCTCCGGAAAAGTATCCTGCAACCGTTGTATATGGTAGATTTTAAGTCTACCTGATTATTTGAATAATACGTGGACATCATAGGAATTTCCACGGTGTCATAACCGAGCTTGGAAATCTGGGTGATCTTGCCGCCACCCAAGAAAAGGAACTCGTGCTCAGGCAACAATGAAGCCACGATTGATGAAAAGGTTATATGTCCCATGGCGTCACCCATGACGCCAAACGCTATTTTTGCCAAATCTGTCGCTCTTCCTTCAGCCTGAAACGGGCATAGTCTTTGTCCCGGAAACCGGACGCCACCGTGTGTGAACCAGAAACCGGTTCCCGAACAACCATTGAAGATACTGGAAACGCCGCATGCCTGTTTGAGCGCCGTATCCCTGGATTAGTCCGTATACTGAACGGTTCAATACTGATGGCTCCAGACTATCCACAACGCGCAAGGTTGTCAATCCGGCGCGCTTGCGCTGGAGCGCGCATCAGCTTTAGGTTACTGGAATTAGGGCATTTATGGTCAATATGTCTATACATGGTTTCATAACGGGTCGCCCTGGGGCTGAAAATGTTTCAAAATAAAACATATTTTTGATGTAAAACATATTTTTTATGTTTCAGTTTGAAACGTCAATGCGCTATACTCATATCAGGTCATAGGGAAGTGCGTAATCCAAAAATGTAAGAGGTTCACCGAACCCGACACAGGATTAGGACTCTAGCCCACGCAAAAGGGAACACCCAATGAGGCCGTCAATGAAATTGAGGCAGTCAATAAGTCAAATCTTTTCAGGCTTGGCAGAGGTTCCTGACCAGGAAAACGCTCCCATTCGCTACAACATAGTCCGGCGGAACATGACTGTTCTCATGCTGCTCATCACGCTTGTGCCACTGACGTTGATGACAGTAATCAACTATTACGAATACCGTTCCGTGTTGCGGGACGAGATAGTCACACCCCAGAAGGTTCTGGTCAACAAGGCCAAACACTCGATCGAGCTATTCCTTGCCAACAGGCTGGCGACAGTCAATTTCATCGCTTCCGCGTACACCTTTGAAGAGCTTGCGGACGAGGCCAATCTCAACCGCATATTCAGAGTTCTCAAGAGGGAATTCGAGGGATTTGTCGATCTGGGCCTTATAGACTCCGCCGGGCTTCAGGTGAGTTATGCTGGTCCGTACAAGCTTCAGGGCAAGGATTATTCGGAACAGACATGGTTTGAGCATGTTCGTGTCAACGGGACATACATTAGCGACGTGTTCAAGGGTTACAGGCGCTTTCCCCACCTGGCGCTGGCCGTGCAGCATCTACCGGAGAACGGCAAATCCTGGATAGTCCGTGCGACGATCAACACTGCGAAGCTCGATGAGCTTATAGCCTCCATGGGGCTGGACCATGAGAGTGACGCCTTTCTGGTGAATAAGGAGGGCATCCTTCAGACAAATTCGAAATATTATGGTCAGGCCCTGGAGCAGTGTCCGTGTGTGCCGTCGGTGAGTTATGAGCCAACGGTTGTGGAAAAGACAGATCCCAAGGGCCGGGCAATAATACTTACCTACGCCTACTTCCCAAGCACAAACTTCATCTTCATGCTAATCAAGCCGCAGGCCCAGGTGATGAAGGCATGGTACACCCTCAAGGCCGATCTCTTCATAGTATTCCTGATCAGTGTAGCGGTAATAGTGGTGGTAGTGCTGAGGCTGACCAAAACAATGTTCCAGAGGATGAAGGAATCGGATGATAAGCGGGCGCTAGCACTGCGTGAAATGGAGCATAACCACAAGCTGTCATCAATAGGCCGACTGGCGGCCGGGGTGGCTCACGAGATAAACAACCCCCTGGCGGTGATCAATGAGAAGGCCGGTCTTATGAAGGACCTCATAGAGTTTACGCCGGATTTCCCTGACAAAGAGAGGTTCCTTGGGCCGGTAGGGACCATAATAGGGTCGGTGGACAGGTGCAGGGCCATAACCCACAGGCTGCTCGGGTTTGCCCGGCGCATGGATGTTGAAATACAGGTCCTGGATGTGAACGACGTAATCCGTGAGACCATCGGATTCCTGGAGAAGGAAGCCCTCTACAGAAACATTAAGCTCAATCTGAAATTTGCCCGGGAATTACCCCGGATAGAATCCGATCGTGGTCAACTCCAGCAGGTTTTCCTGAACATACTCAATAATGCGCTCCAGGCAATGGACGACGGTGGGACCGTATCGGTTGCCACATTCGAACGCGATGAACAATCCATCGGAGTGACCATTCAGGATACCGGACACGGAATGTCCGACGAGACGTTAAAGCACATTTTTGAGCCGTTTTTCACAACAAAGTCATCAGGTAAGGGCACCGGACTCGGGCTGTCCATCACTTACGGGCTGGTCAAAAAACTCGGGGGTGATGTCGATGTCCAGAGCAAACCAGGCAAGGGGACCAGATTCACCGTTTATCTGCCCGTAAAACAACAGGAATCACAGGGGAGCTGACATGGCTGATTTAAAGGTAATGCTGGTGGATGACGAGCAGGAATTTGCCACTACCCTCGCAGAGAGACTTCGTATGCGTGGCATAGAAACAGTCACAGCCTTTGACGGCGAGGAGGCCCTGAAGTTAATGGCTGCACAGAGGCCGAATGTCGTTGTGCTCGACATAATGATGCCTGGGATGAGCGGTCTGCAGGTGCTTGGGAAAGTAACAGCCATGTACCCGGATCTTCCAGTCATCCTGCTAACAGGTATAGGCTCAACCAGTGAGGGCATAGCAGGCATGAAAATCGGCGCTCACGACTACCTGATGAAACCGCTTCAGATAGAGGAACTCATAGAAAAAATTCGGTCAGCCGCCGCAAAGCGGATCTGAAGAAAAATAGGGGCCATCCAGTGAAAGACACTCTTTTTATAGGCAAGATTACCGCTACCGCGACCCATGAAATAAAAAACGTCCTTGCGATCATCAGGGAATCAGGCGGACTGATGCAGGATTTTCTTAACATGGTTCCAGATGGGGTGTTCCAGCATAAGGACAGGTTCCTGAAGATTCTTTCAAACATCGAGGAACAGGTGGTCAGGGGAGATGATATATCCACCCAGCTTAACAGGTTCGGCCATGCCCCTGATACCGATGTATCCTCGGAGAACACCGGTGAAATGATCGACCAGATGATAGAACTGACCAAAAGGATAGCGAAGGCCAGACAAATGACCTTCAGGAACGCTTCTGGTAAGAATCATGTCCTGCTGAGGTGTGATCCGCTAAAGGTGAGGAAGCTGATTTTCCAGGGCATGCAGTTCCTAATGGCTTATGGAACGCCCGGCGACGACATCGCGGTCAGGTCTTCGACAAGAGATGGAAAGAAAGTCGTGATAGAATTCGACCCGGGAACGCAAAAAATTACAAGTGTTGAGATAAAGAAGCTTATGACTTCCGAAGAATGGAAAGATCTGGAACTGACCGCTGAAAGCCTGAACTCGAGGGCTGGCATGGATCATGAGTCAGGTGTGCTGTGTCTGGAGTTCACAAATCTGAACACCATCTGATCGGAAGAGGTCTATAATCCATGCACGGCGCATTGGTATGATTTTTCCTATAAGAACTGGCTAGCGCCAACCGGTCCGGATCAAAGTCGAAAAACAGCAAGAGTGTGCAATCAATAGTCTTCTGGAGGATATTATGAAGGAATTCAAGGTGTTGATGGTTGATGATGAGGAGGAGTTCGTCAGGACTCTGGATGAACGTGTAAAGATGAGGAACCTCGACTCGAATGTAGCGCTGAGTGGCGAGGAAGCTCTGGAATTTCTTGAGAAAGAGGCTCCTGATGTGATGCTGCTCGACCTCAAGATGCCCGGGATGGACGGGATGGAGGTTTTGAGACGGGCGAGGGAGGCTTATCCAGGCGTACAGGTTGTCATGCTCACGGGACATGGGTCTGACCAGGATGAAGCAGAAGCAAGAAGACTCGGAGTTTTCGATTATCTCAGAAAGCCAATCCCTATCGAAAAACTTATGAAGGTGCTCAAGGCGGCTTACGAGAAAAAAGTTCAGGAATCCATGGTGGCAGCCACTTTCGCTGAAGCAGGAGAATTCGGAACCGCCCAGGAAATCATGGACAAAAACAAAAAGCGGTAATCAATTCTGGAGGTTGAAATGTCTGTCAAGGTTCTTATTGTTGATGACGAGGAGAACTTTGTGGAGCTTCTGGCCGAAAGGCTCGAAGCGCGGGGCTTCCTGGTCAGAACAGCCCTCAATGGATCTGATGCGGTTTCAATAGTAGGCTCGGAGGACATAGATGTGGTCCTTCTCGATGTCATGATGCCAGGGAAAGACGGTGTAACAACTTTGCGGGAAATGAAACAGGTAAGACCGCTGACAGAAGTGATAATGCTTACCGGCCACGGAACCGTCGAAACAGGTATAGCCGGAATGAAGCTGGGCGCCTTTGATTACCTTCTTAAACCATCCGACATTGAAGCCCTGCAGAAAAAGCTCAGCGAGGCTTACAAGAGAAAAGAAGCCCAGGAAAACAGGATCAAGCAGGCCGAGGTAGACAGGATAGTCGGCTCCATGGGCTGGTAGATACCTAAGACTTTTCAGTTCCATGTCGAAACTTTCCCAACTGGTAATCAGCCTTGTAAAAACAGGGCCGCCAATCCGGCGATAAAAAAGACCAGTTTTTCACCTAAAAATATCAAAAGGAACCAGAGATGAAAACCTGGCTTAGAGCTTTTAACAACTAAAAATCCCGCTTCCCGAAATCCTGACTTTTCACGCAAGACAGGATGCCAACGCAGATAAATAGGGACATTGATTGTTGAACGCTGTGTCCAGCTTCATCCTTGTATAAACTTGACTAAAATACAGGAGTTTATTATGGAAAAGACCGGTAAAATGAGCATGATTGGCTTGACGCTCTTATTGTCGGTTCATATCATGAGCGGATTCGGGCATTGCGACGCTTCAACAGCAGGCCCGGAGGTTGCCGGGAGCCTGGCTTGGTGGGTATGGCCGGTGATACTTCTCGGAGTAACATTCGTGATGGGGGTGGCCGCAGTATTGGGAGGTGTAGGAGGCGGGGTACTTTTCGTTCCAATAATAAGCGGTTTTTTCCCGTTTCACCTGGACTTTGTGAGGGGCGCAGGTCTTCTGGTAGCTCTGGCAGGGGCCCTAGCGGCAGGCCCGGGTCTGCTGAAAATGAATCTGGCAAGTTTGAGACTGGCGATTCCTGTTGCCCTCATTGCCAGCTCCTTTGCGATTGTGGGCGCCATGCTAGGGTTGGCGTTGCCGACCAATGTTGTCCAGACGGCGTTGGGAGCAACTATCCTGGGGATATGCGTCCTGATGCTGACCTCAAAGAAGTCGGATGTCCCGGATGTTCCCAAGGCTGACCCGATCTCATCGGTTCTCAGGATATATGGAGTGTATCAGGAGGCCAGCACGGGCGAGGTGATTGACTGGAAAATACACAGGACATGGCAGGGGCTGGTCCTGTTCATAGTCATAGGAGTTATGGCCGGCATGTTCGGGCTTGGCGCCGGCTGGGCGAATGTTCCAGTGCTCAACCTCCTGATGGGCGCGCCACTGAAAATAAGTGTCGCCACAAGCAAGTTCCTCTTGTCCATTACGGACACATCTGCCGCCTGGATATATATGAATCAGGGGTGTGTCATACCGATGATGGTGGTTCCGTCACTCCTGGGCATCATGGCCGGTTCATTCGTTGGGGTGAGGCTTCTGAAAGTGGCCAAACCGGGTATGGTCCGATGGATTGTGATCGGGATGCTGGGATTTGCGGGTCTGAAGGCGCTCAGCAAGGGACTGGGCTTTTAGGCCGGACTTGGAATCAATAAAAAGATCGGGAGTCTTCTGAAGGAGGCGATAAAATGACTCAACAAACACGAAAATCCGTAGAGGCCGGTCCGGAACAGATACTGTATGCGACTTTTCTGGAGCGAGGCATGCTCCTTGGGCTGGGCCTGCTTATAGTGACCTTTCTGATTTATGTGTCAGGAATAGTGAAACCTTATGTCCCAGTGACGGAAATCCAGAATTACTGGTCTCTAAGCGTATCGCAGTATCTGCACAAGGCAAATGTTCATCCTGGATGGGGCTGGGTCCATCTGGTCGGGTATGCGGATTTCCTTAACTTTATCGGAATAGCCCTGCTGGCTGGAATAACCATTCTGTGCTTCCTGGCAATTATTCCAACATTGTGGAGAAACAACGACAGATTGTATGCGATCCTGTCCTTGCTGGAAGTGATAATTCTAAGTGTTGCCGCCAGCGGAATCCTTGGCTCCGGTGGACACTGAAAAGAGCCAAAGAGCCAATGAACAAAAAACCTAATCAGAGGTGAAAAAAATGCCTTCCGAGATAAAAGTCAAAGACATAATGATACCGCTTTCGAATTATGCGGTTGCAAGCACTGGCGATACATTGTCCGAAGCGGTTCCTCTCCTGAGAAAGATATATTGCTCCACTGAGCACGGCAAATGCACCGAATCAGGTCATCGTAGCATTATCGTTTTGGATGACGACGGAAATCTGGTGGGAATTGTTAATTTTGCGGCCATATTGGCGGCTCTGATACCTGAAATAGCCGGGGGAATCCTGGCCAGGTTTGAGTCATTAGGCATATCAATGGCCTATGCGCAGGCAGATTCACTTGAGCTTGACGAGGCAAGGCTGGGTTTCCGAGCGCGGGTAAAAAAGAACGCGGAAATAAAAATTGGGAGCATCATGTTAAAAATTAAAGGGTCTATTGACTCTGAAGCCACCGTCCTGGATGCCCTAAAACTGATTTATCGAAATAAAATCAACATACTGCCGGTCTATGAGTCAGGCCGCCTGGTTGGTGTTGTCAGGGATTCTGATCTGTTTCTTGTTGTAGCGGAAATCTTGGGGGAGTGATAAGTATAAGCTAAAGTCCAAGACCGAGCTTTTGACATGACGCTCAATGAAGGCGTGAAAATGCGCCATCGTCCTGAAAGGATCCGATGTTATCCGGTTTTTATTCTGACGGTGGCCTTTCTTGTTTCAGGATGTTTTGGAACCACTCAACTCAAGGATTTCTCTTCCGCCCCCCTGCCTATCATTTATGAGGATGATACCACTACCAGATTGCGCGATGATGATGACAACAAATTCATTGAAATAAGGAAAACACCTACTTCCAGACCGATGGAGAACCTTGCCATTCATTACCCCGCGCTCTTTCCAGGGGGTGAAATAATAAGGCCGGGCGACACGGAAGAATACACCATGATCAACGGGAAAAACGCTTACAAGGTTGTATTCAGGACCAAATACATCCGAAAAAGGAAACGGCTTACTGAAAAGGAACAGTCCGACAAGTTTCAGATTCCCGAGGGTTGGTCTAAAAGCGCTATTGAGGACCCCAGTTCTGGCTCCTCAATACCTATTATCCTCGGACCGGTCATACCTCAGCACAGAGTGCTATACCTCGTGCCTGGAGACCAAAATGTCTACTACCTGTTCATGCGGGTCGATGGTGAAAATTATGAAAAGTCGCTGAAGGAATTTGACAAATTCGTTAGGGAAGACATGAATTACAAGTGAGCCTGAGCGCACTGTTGCGCATAAGCCTTCACCAATCCCTTCGACAATCGGTCAGAAGCTGCAAACAGACCTTCTCAACATTCCTCCTCAATCTCAAAGAATCCAGGCAAAATAGATCTTCCTCGCCACCATAAGAGCTGTAATAATAGTAGGTTAGATTGACAAAAATAATAATGGCACATTTAAGAATCAATAGAAACATTAGCAAATAGTCTCAACATACTGTATAATATAACTGATAATAACTGTTTCCCATGTGATGGGTTACCGCAAGGGTTATAACTGGCTGGCACAAAATCAGGGCGTCCCGTAAAGAGCCAGTTTTGCGGTGTTTGGGCAAACGCTGTCCAGTTGTCCTTACGGAGTGTTACGCTAATGGCGGTTGATTTTAAATAGTTCGAGAGAGTGTGGTTTGAAGATTAAATCCT
>CALDNG010000358.1 GCA_937915285.1 uncultured Desulfomonile sp.
TCCAAAAGAATTTTCCCGGCTTCAAGGAGCGGGGATGGGTTAGGGATCTTGAATTTGATCTGATAAGAAAAGACGGGACTACGATACCTGTACTGTTGAGCGCGACTGCTATCAGGGACAATTCTGGTGAATACCTGATGAGCCGTTCTACGGTGTTCGACATATCGGAACGCAAAAAGATCGAGAAAGAATTAACGAGTTACAAGGATCATCTGGAACAATTGGTAAAAGAACAAACTGATGAATTGCGCAAAAGTGAAGAGCGTTTCCGGAAAATATTTGAAAACCATGACAGCGTGATGCTTCTGGTGCATCCGGAATCCGGCGCCATTGTTGACGCCAACCTGGCTGCTTCAAGATATTATGGATACTCTGTCAAGGAACTTCGTAAGATGAGCTTGAGTGATATCAAGCTCCTGCCGGCACTGAACATCCTTGAGGAAATTAAGAAAGCCCGACTTAGAGAACAAGGCTGTTTTGTGGTCCCGCATCAACTGGCCTCCGGTGAGGTCAGGACTGTTGAAGTTCATTCATCTCCGATCGAAATTCGGCATGAGACCTTACTGTTTTCAATCATCCATGACATAACTGATCGTAAACGGGCTGAGGAGGCTCTTGCCGAAAGTGAGGAGAAATACAGGCTAGCAGTGGCTACAAGTCCGGATTCCATTTGCCTGACAGGTTTGGAAGACGGGCGTTTTGTTCAAATCAACGACGCTTTTACAGCCATTACCGGTTATACATGGGAAGATACGGCCAACAGAACTTCCTTTGATTTCAACCTTTGGCATGATCTGGCCGACCGACGCCGTATTGTTAATTTGCTAAGAGACAACGGAGCCTTTTCTAATTTTCAGGCAGTGTTAAGACATAAGAGTGGGCGTCTTTTAACCTGTCTGTTATCTGCCTCACTAATGAAGCACAACGGTAAATCCTACATCATGTCAATCAGTAGGGACATCTCTGACATGATTCTGGCCCAGCAAGAAAAACAGGAACTTCAGAAACAGGTTTTTGAATCCCAGAAGATGGCGGCGCTTGGAACCCTTGTCGGTGGCATCGCTCACGACTTCAACAACATGCTTCAGGCCATAATGGGTTATTCCGAGTTACTCCTGATGGAGGAGACAAGAGGGTTGGAGGGAAAAAAGGAACTCGACACCATCGTTCAAACGGCTCGTGGTGGAGCGGATCTGATCAAAAAGCTTCTGGCCTTCTCTCAGCAGGCCAATGGTTTCCCGGCCAAACTTGATCTCAACCGCTTACTCAATGATCTCATGCCTCTATTAACTCATACGCTTCCCTCTCCTGTATCCATAGATCTCCATTTGACCGATGAACCTGCTTTCATTAACGCTGATCCAAGTCATGTTGAACAGGTCGTGCTCAACATTGCCATCAACGCCTATGAAGCCATGCCTAAAGGCGGCATTCTGAAAATCTCGACAGAGGTCATTCATGTTGATGAAGGACACCGGCCAAATGGCATGGGTAAAAAATCCGGGAATTATGTTCTGCTGAGTTTCTCTGACAATGGAAGAGGAATGGACCATGTAACGCTTGACCGAATATTCGAGCCTTTTTTTTCCACCAAGCAACGGGGCTCGATCAGAGGGACAGGAATGGGGCTATCAGTGGTTAAAGGAATAGTCCAACAGCATGGGGGATATGTCACCTGTGAAAGTGAACTGGGGAAAGGGACCATTTTAAGGGTGTATTTTCCGGCTGTTGAGTTACCGTTCATTCCAAAGAAACGAGCCACTGAGGACCAATCAAGCACAGATAAAAAAACGATCCTGGTTATTGAGGACAGTGTATTTCAATCCAGGGTAGAACGAAAATTCCTTGAATCGTACGGATTCACTGTAATCGTCGTCTCCACTGGTGAAGAAGCCATCAAGGTATTTGAGAAACAGAAGGATGCTATTTCACTGGTAATACTTGACCTGATATTACCCGAAATGTCAGGTAGAGACTGCTTGCTCCAATTAGTCGGAATGGACCCGTCTGTTAAGGTGCTAGTGGCTAGCGGCTATAGCCCAGAGGAAGAAATGAGTCGTGAAATCAATCCCCTGATAAAAGGGTTCCTGAGAAAACCCTTCAATGCGTCTCAGTTGATTGAAAAAGTTAAATCGATTTTGGAACAGGGCGGAGACTAACTCTACTAGGTAGAGCCGTCTGAGTACAATCAGTGGCAGGCGCCGCATTTGACCTGAGGGCCCTTCATTTTGATCCCAGGCGTCTTTTTATCATGCTCATTAATTCCCGTAATGATATCGGTTTGGTAAAAATGGCGTCCACTCCTGATCTTTCGATCTCCTCCTTGTGATGAGATTGGGCGCCCCACCCTGTGAGGAGAAAGAAAGGTGTTTTTGGAATGCCTTTTTCAATGCAGATTTTCTTTATTGCGGCTCCTAGTTCCCAACCGGTCATTTCGGGCATCCCCAAGTCAGACAAGATCAGATCGAAATGCTCATTCCGGAATTTCTCGATGGCCTGACGGCCACTGATGGCCACCTCTGGTAAATGATCATTCATCTCCAGACCCGCTTTTAGAACCTCTAAAATGGATGCGTCGTCATCAACGCACAGTATTCTGAGTTTTTCCGGCAATGAAGTTGTGATTTGTGAGTCCGAAATGGCGGCAGCTTCATGTATCGGTAGAGTAACTGTCATCCGAGTCCCAGAGTCTTTCCCTGAGTGTACTGATATAGAACCTCCACTTCTTTTTATAATTCCAAGGCTACTTGAAAGACCCAGACCGCGGAACTGATAACCCTTGGTTGTCCAGAATGGTTGGAAAATATTTTTCCTGTCCTGTTTTGACAGGCCTACCCCTGTGTCATCCACTATTAACAATGCCTTATCATCTTTGCGCCGCGTGGTCACAGTCAGTTTGCCCCCTTCAGGCATGGCCTCAACTGCATTTTTAATCAGATTCATTGTCACATCAAGGAGTTCCTCAGTGCGTCCCTCGACCATAAGATCGAACGACAGCCTCTGACTCACTTCCACTTGGATGCCCTTCAGTTTTGCATTTGTTGTCCACCACGGTCGGCTCGATTCAAGAGCGTCCTTAACTACCAGTGATAAATCAAGAACATCGTCCGGTCTTGATTCCTTAGGGTCAGAAGTGATCCCAGCATAATCCTGCAAACGGCGAACTACCCCTGCCCCCTGAGTAGCGTTGTCGACAATGTTTTCAAGATCATTGATGGCATCAGAGGCCTGTTCTCTTTGAATATGTCCGATGGCAAGATTCGCCGAGCCTAGTATGATCTGAAGAATGTTGTTGAAACTGTGGGCAACCCCGATGGCCAATCCTGCAGTGGCTTTGAGTTTCTCATTTTCCAGAAGGACGTGCTGCGCCTCCTTTTGATCTGTTGTGTCCTCAACTATGACCTGACAGCCTCTCAATGTCCCATCCAGATTCGTTATGGGCACGATGAGGCATTTTATGAACTGGGTCTTGCCGCTCACTGAGGTATAGGCCAACTCTGAAGCCACTCGTGAGGACTCCCCCATGCTTTTCTGAAGCAACTCAATAATGCCTGTCTTCAAAAGGGATGGAGTTTGGTAAACATTCACCGATCTACCGGGCTCTTCCGGCATCAGATGAAACATCTGGCGAAAATGGGGGTTGCAATGGAGCAGATCACCCTCAGTGTTGACGTACATCATGCCCATGGGGATGTTTTCAACTAAGGATATATACTTGACAGAACTAAGTCTTTCAGCCTCAGCGGCGCTCTCGCGTTCGGTCAGGTCCATCAACGCCCCAAACACCCTTAGCGGTTTTCCGGACTTGTCCCGACTGCTTATTCGCGCCCTGTTGAGGACCGGCTTGTATTCGCCAGAACCGGTTAATGTTCTATAATCGATTTCAAGGTAAGGAGTCAGTCCGTCAATAAAAGCTTTCCAGCCTTCCATTACCCGGACGAGGTCGTCAGGATGAATCCTTAGCTGAATGTCCTCAAGGTCCCAAACGGTCTTTTCGTTGTCCAGACCCAGAATTTCTACTGCACGACTGTCATATTTAACGGAATCAAGTTTGGAATTCCAATCCCAAAGACCCAGGTGAGTTGCCTCAAGAGCTAGACTCAGTTGCTCACTCACTTCTCTTAAAGACACATCCCTCAACGAGCATACAGTCCAAACCTTGCCGTCATGAAAAATTTCCGCTGATCGAATCTCGGCCAATCTCATAGGACCGTTCTTGTTGAATATCTCTATCTCAACTGCCGACTCGTTGGTTAACGGCAGTCCAAGGGTTTGGCCTATAAGATCTCCCGAACCGGCGCCGAACATCTTCTCAGCGGATGAGTTCACAAAACAAATGGAACCACTCGAATCAAGTATCACCAAACCTTCGGATAAACGGTTGATCAACATCCCACAAAAGGATACGGATTCAAGTATGTTGCAGTCCATTTTCTTTTTATGACCTTCCTTCTACTAAGCGGTGATTGGTTGGAAATTACTGTCACCATTAATTGCCGCAAATTGTCAGACGTATCAAACAGGCGCCACTATTTACTAATAATAATTCTTTTTCAAGGTTGTCAAAAGTGTCACATTTTGAACCTTTTCCAGAACCGGAATTATGGGTTGATTTTGGCTGTACGTTATCGAATTGTGAGGGGAGACATTCTTCAGCGCTTTTCAAACACGATCGCTACATAAAGCGCTTTTAGAGAAAGGATCGTAGTCTGGCCTCAGTCTTGTCAAAATGGCGTCGCGGGTTTTGGCAACCAGTTCCGGGACATCCGTTTCGGTGAGTCCTTTGGTCAGAATGGGGGGACAAATGGTCAGCATCACCTTGCCCGGGCGAAAAGCAAGCATTTTCTTGGGCATGATTTTGAAGGCGCCATTACAAACTATTGGCAGGATGGGTATGCCGGTCTGGACGGCCATCATAAACGCGCCTTTTTTGAATTCCTTCAAATAGCCGTCAGGGGTGCGAGTTCCTTCAGGGTAGATGAGCACAGACCAACCGTCTTTCAGCTTTTCGTCCTTTTCCTTGTTCAGTTTGGCTATAGCCCCTGCTGAGTTCGATCTGTCGATTGCTATGGCGCCCGTCGCCCACAACGCCCAGCCCCAAACAGGAACCTTGAACAACTCTCTCTTTACCACCCATCTGAAGCGGACCGGCAAGGTTGACACAATCGCCAGAATGTCTGCGACACCCTGATGGTTGGGTGTGATAATGTAGGAGGTGTTGGGTTTGAGATTCTCGAGTCCGCTCAACGACACCTTGATCCCCATGAGTTTTGCCACAATCTTGTTCCACACCTTCATCGTGTAGAAAGTAAACTTGCCTGGTTTAAACAGAGCCGAGGCTATCACGGCCGGTATGGTCATGATGGGAGTTATCAATGCTATTCCAGCGGCGGTAAGTATCATCCTGAAGGTGGCTTTTTTAGACGAGTTCAATTTTTGCTCCGAATTACACTTGTTAAGATCTGCAAACGCATTCCCGCTTGCTCAGGCTTGGAACCAGTAGCAATCTGACATGAAGTTTCAACTTGTACAGGTTAGATGCAAGATCAATTTTTTTATCATTGATGCGCCTGCCTCTTCAAGACATTATTTTCTAAAACCGTCAGGCTGAGCCATTTGCGCATAGTTCATTTTTGGCAAAGGGGTCATAGTCCGGCAGTAGTTTTGATAAAATGGCGTCGCGTGTTCGCGCCATCAGGGCCGGGACATCCTTTTCTGTGAGTCCTTTGGTTAGTATTGGCGGACAAATTGTTAACTTGATGTGACCGGGTCTAAAGGCAAGCATTTTCTTGGGTAGTATCTTAAAAGCTCCATTACAGACTACAGGCAATATTGGGATGCCTGTCTGGACAGCCATCATGAAAGCGCCCTTCTTGAATTCTTGCAGGAATCCGTCAGGTGTGCGAGTTCCTTCAGGGTAGATGAGTACGGACCACCCATCTTTGAGTTTTTCGTCTTTCTCCCTGTTCAATTTAGCCACTGCAGATGCGGTATTTGACCTGTCAATCCCTATCGTTCCAGTAGCCCATAATGCCCAGCCCCAAAATGGTATCTTGTATAATTCCCTTTTGACAACTCCTCTGAAACGAAGAGGCAGAGCCGCCCCTAGCGCAAGCATGTCAGCTATGCCCTGATGATTGGGGGTTATAATGTAGGACGTGTTTGGTTTCACATTTTCCATACCACTTATGGAAAACTTCAGCCCCATGAGCTTCGCTACCACCCGGTTCCA
>CALDNG010000359.1 GCA_937915285.1 uncultured Desulfomonile sp.
AAGTCAACATACTAATATATCGGGGTATTCACAAAACAAGTGTCAAAGTCAGGCAAACGTTACAATTGGATCGTTGAATTCGACCGCAAGGGGGAAGAAGTGGTCATGTATGATTATTTCAATGACGAAATGCAAAAATTGCTAACTGAGGTCGGGTTCAAAATTGGAACGGGAAGAAGTTCCGAAGTTACACGTTTGAAATCACTAGACACGGCCTGTTTCAATGTAGAAATTGGTTTTTAGTATGAGCATTTTGAGGACTGCTGGGATGACTCAAGGATTCTTGAAAGTCAGTTAGATCGGTTTGCAGCATTTTATGACAACAACAAAACCAAGATGTTCAAAAACAAGGATGTTGCCAGGAAATTGGAATATGAAATTGTCATGGAAATTACAGACGGGCTAGAAAAAATATCGAGAGCAGTCTGATATGGTTAACAGCCTCATGGAATCTGTAGCTTTGCCCAAATTGACTGGCATCGAAGAAGAAATCTATGAAACCGGGTTGGATCGTAAATGTCTTGCAATATCTGATCAACTTTTGGTCTTATAATCTATTCCTTCATTGAACCCCATGTGGGTCAAACCACATAGAGGATGGCGCCATCAGTTTGGAGTTGCGATGTCTTACGAAGTGAATCAAGGCAATAACAAGACAAAACTGGAAGAATATTCAGAAGTTTTACCGCAGCCAATTGCAATAGCCGTGTCCAAGATACTGCGAGTGAGGTCTAATCAGCAAGAAATAGACGCATGCTTGAAAGCGGCGGAAGTAACGACGCGTTACCTGGCTATTTTATGCATGGCTTCCTTCAGAGCGAGAAAGTGCCACACACTCGAACATGAACGTTTGCTTTCACTCCACGGCAACCTTGCATGGGGCCATTTCCTGGATGTCATACAAAAAGTCACTGCTGTAAAAGAAGATCATCCCATAAAAAATCATCTATCCCCTTTCAGACCTCGTAAAGGTGATCTGAAAAGCGGACAGGGCGAAGCAGAAAAGGGACTCTTGGATCTGTTGAAACTCCGGAATGAACTAGGCCACAATCTGGCTTCGCTCTCCGACGCAAGGGCGTCAATTATCACAAAAGATCGAAAGCCTTTACTAACACTGGTCAACGTTATGAATAGTCTAAAAGCTATACTCTCCTTTCCACTAATACTCATAGAACAACAGAGTTTAGAAAAGGGTCAAATAATAGCTCGCACACTTTGGCTGATGGGGGATTCGCCTGATCCACGACCTGACGAAATATCACTGGATTCAGGAGTAAACGACACCAGAGTGCCATATTTAGCCATCGGTGAAGAATTACTGTCTTTGTTCCCCGTTTTGTTATGGGACGCAATACCTAGTATGGAAGTTTATGGCCTGCTTTTGCTGGATTCTATCGGAGAGAAGAAAATACGTTTTCAGTCCATGTATTCTGATAGAACAGAAACCAACGGTGAGCGAATATCCTCGTTGAACTCATTATTTGACGGCGAGACTATCAGTTCAGAAATCGTACATCTCAAGGATGGGAATACACTGTCGAGTTACTGGAGGGGAGAGAGCGCACAGAGGCTAGAGGCGCTCAAACGCCACGAAGGTTCTATGCCATGGGAACTTTTCGACATGAACACTGTGGAGTGGTATGCAAAACGCGTTAAAGACAAGACAGGCGTAGAGCAAGGCAAGGCTGAAAATGTCATCAATGAGAGACTTTTTGAAGGAAGAGTACGTTTTTCTGAGAACGACAGGAAGCAGGCTCTATTGCTCTTTGGCGCCACAAAAGCTGTAAGAGAATCCCTGGGAAGAAATATTATAGATTTACGGTACGTTTCAGATCCTGGATCAAGGTGGGATGATCGAAAAGAACTCTGCGCCAACGTTCTAGCCTGTCTCAGAGAAGCTGTTGATTTCTTTGCCGAGCACGTGAAAATCCCTGACACATCGTTGGAGAAACTTGATGAAATTAGGGGGTCGGCGGACTATTTGGCCATGCGGGAGGCGTTGGTGAATCAGTTCATTCACCAGGATTATTCAGACCAGCGGGCTTCAGCGCAAGTCGAAATTCGGCCTGATGAAGCGATATTTTTCAACCCGGGTTTTTCTTTTATTTCTGACAGAGACCTGGTCGAAGGAGGAAAAAGTCAGGCGAGGAATCCACTTATCGCAAGGGCTTTGAGACTCATTGGGTTCGCCGAACTGGCAGGTTCGGGTTTGCGAACATTGCAATACGCTTGGAGAGACGCACATCGCAAACCACCCAAATTCCAATCAGACAAAGCATCAAACACTTTTTCAGTCAATCTGGACTGGCGATTAGTCCACAATTTTTTCGACGAATTCTGGAAGGCCCGGCTCGGAGTGAAACTAACACCCGAACAGGCCCAAATAATGAATCTCTGTTGTGACCCCGCAGGAATAGCCATTGAACAGGCGGCTTCCGGAACCGGATTGAAGTTTGAGGACACCATGATCGCTTTGAATTACCTGGAACGACAGACACTTGTTCAAAAGAGAGATGATCGCTACTTCGTTGTGGACCATCTTAAAGACCTTGTAAACTGACGCATCAGTAACTCGAATGGCCTTCATTACGAGGATTATTGATAATGCCAAATGCCCATCTGGAAAACATTCTAATCAAAATCAACGAAGCCAAGTTGCTTTACAACCAACTGGTCGTGATTGTGGGTGTTCCTGGCTCGGGAAAGACCATTTTCATGAACAAAGTGACCGAAAAGATCGGGGCGCCAAGAATCAACGTCAATCTCACGTTGAGTAAGCAGCTTCTTGATACGCCTGTTAAACGAAGGCCGTTGCTGGTATCGAAAATACTAGGACAAATCATTTTGGACACCGAAGCTGACACCGTGCTTTTGGACAACACAGAAATGCTGTTTCATCCTGACCTTATGACGGACCCACTCCAACTGTTCCGACAGTTATCTCGTAACAAGACTATCGTCTCTTCGTGGAACGGGGCTGTTTCCGAAGGGGATCTAGTCTACGCAAATCCTAGGCATCCAGAATATAAGAAATATGCAGGCTCGGATATCACAATTATTGAGTTAAACCCAAAAGGGTAGACCATCTAATGAAAGAGGATATGGGAATCAAATTATGAAATACGGCGAGCTTTTTCAATTCGACCCGATAGAGTCTGTGGTCCAATTGCTTGATGCGGATCATTCGGCCACAGCCAGAGAGTTGGTCAGAACGTTTGTTATTTCCGAAGATATGTCGGAAAAGCTTTGTGGAATCATAATCCCGCAACTTCAGTTTGATCTGCCCGCTGACAACAAGGGAATATTAATAGTTGGGAATTATGGCACAGGTAAATCGCACCTAATGTCAGTTGTCTCCTCCGTGGCGGAGTACGGAGATCTTCAGGAAGAACTCACCAATAAAAGAGTCGCTCAGGATTCCGCTAGAATAGCAGGTAAGTTTAAGGTGGTGCGCATCGAAATTGGGGCCACAACAATGGGGCTAAGGCAGATACTGGTGACTGAGTTGGAGAGTGGCCTTGAGAAACTGAATGTCCAATTCTCGTTTCCTGCTGCCGATGCCGTCACAAGCAACAAGCCAGCGTTCGAAAACATGATGTCGGCTTTCCATAAAGTGTATCCCGACCATGGTGTTTTGATCGTAGTGGATGAATTGCTGGACTATCTGCGAAGTCGAGGGGACCAACAACTTATCCTCGATCTCAATTTCCTACGGGAGGTTGGTGAAGTTTGTAAGGACCTGAAGTTTCGTTTCATCGCTGGTGTGCAAGAAGCCATTTTTGACAGCGCAAGATTCTCGTTCGTCGCTGAGAGTATCCGAAGGGTCAAGGATCGATTTGAGCAGGCGCTAATTGCCCGTAGTGACGTTAAATATGTTGTGGCTGAGCGGCTTCTGAAAAAGAACCCGGATCAGATTGCCAAAATAAAAGGGATACTTGCGCCATTCACAAAGTTTTACTCGAACATGAACGAACGTCTGGAAGAATTCGCAAGAATGTTTCCGGTTCATCCCGACTACCTTGATACATTTGAAAGGGTTTACGTCGTTGAGAAACGTGAAGCGTTGAAGGCCATCTCCGCGGCAATGAAGGAAATTATTAACAACCCAGTCCCAATTGACCAACCGGGGCTCATAGCCTACGACAGTTATTGGAAAACACTGACGGCAAACCCTTCTTTACGAGCCATACCTGATGTGAAATCTGTGATTGATTGCAGCAAGGTCCTTGAATCACGTATCGAAAACGCTTTCACGAGACCGCAATATAGGCCTATGGCAATGCGGATAATTCATGCGCTATCTGTCCATCGGCTCACCACTAACGACATTCACGCCAAAATTGGCGCAACACCGGAAGAGCTTCGGGATGGACTCTGTCTCTATCAGCCAGGAGTGGAAGATCTCGGAGGAGAACCCGCAGATGACCTGCTCTCAATGGTTCAGACTGTTCTGAAGGAAATCCACAGGACGGTCAGCGGACAGTTCATATCTTCAAATCCTGACAACCGCCAATACTACCTGGACCTCAAGAAATCTGATGATTATGACGCCAACATTGAAAAGAAAGCCGAATCCCTGGAAAAGAGCCAGCTCGACCGGTATTACTATGACGCTCACAAAGGGGCTATGGA
>CALDNG010000360.1 GCA_937915285.1 uncultured Desulfomonile sp.
TACACGAAATATGCCGGCATCAAAAGGTTTTTGATTATTTTTCGAGCTGTTGGATAGGTGTTTCCTGCGGTGTGACAACCGACAGTCTTGAAGACAGGGCCTGCGGTCCCAGCAAACCTAATGACATCAATAGCTTCAGTAGATCCTCCATGGGCATGTCAAGAGGCCTAAAGTCTTCAATCGGAACCAGTACATTAAAGCCGGTAGCAGGGATGGGAGAATTTGGAATGAAAACGAGCACATGTTCTCTTCCATCGGCCATCATGTAATGCTGGGGCGTAGTTAAAAGACAAAGCGCTGTGACATTCCCGAACCTTACCTGACCCACCCCGCCAAATTTCTCAAGACCCGAGTTCCCTTTTTGACCAAACAGATCGACGGCCTGCTCGACGGACGAGTATATTTTCCCTACGAGCGGGATTCTCGACAATATGCTTGTGATGGCCTTGTGGAGTTTTGCAACAGTAGCCCTGGTAATGAGAAAACCAAGAATTATGATAAGCAGCACGACTACCAGATATCCCCCAAGGTAGCCGGGTATTTTGTATTCAGGACTCACTATGGTCACCAGGAATCGTCCAAATGAACTGCTCGGACCTACATAGGCGTCAGCTATTTTTACAATCCAGCTCACTACAAAAATGGTAACTATAAAAGGCAACATTGTGGCGATGCCCGCCAAAAAAAACCTGAAAAGTGAGCTAAAAAAAGATCGCATGTGATCTGGATAACCTTTCCCCTATAACTTGCGCCGAAATGTTTCTATCACAACAGGAACCATATTTCCCGCGATTATGAAAATTGCGCAATAGAATTATATTTTCAACAATAAAGCGTTATTATATACTACAGTTTCACTTTTTTAAACCCCGTCAGGTAACGGCCAGGACATCCCGATAAGCCCGTCTGATGGGTTTTTTATGACATAAAGTTCTGGTCTGAACCTGGGCTGTCTATTAACCGGTACCCATGCGTAGATCATTTACGTAAAAAAGCACTGAGGGTGTTTTTTTGGCTCTGGAGACAACATAGGCCCATGAATTTGAGGCATATGACCATGACCTTGGTTCAACAGTTTCCAGGCATCCGGTTTTCAGAGGATCTTTGACCGGTCCACGGTTTTTGGGTTTGGTTTTATAGGTATTTGATTCTATACTCATAAGACCGATTAGCAGGTAAAGCGCAAGCACGAGTATCCCTGTTACAATCATCCGAATGTCGCTATTCGTACGCGTAATGGTTTTGTGAGCGCTTCTTTTAATTTGCTCTTTCTCCATGGATTGTTGCTCCGATGCTCTCAGAACGAGGTCATGCAGATTTTTAATTTTTTGTTTAACCCTTATCAAGAATTAATTCGCATGGACATGAAATAAGTCTGGAGGACATTTTTTAACGATGTTGAATGTTGCCACGTGGCCGATTTGACATTTGATCAGAAAGAGGCTTCAAACAAAAACCAAAAGGGGAGTGAAGCAAAATGACCTTGAAATCTTTCATAAAAGAAAAAATAGTATGGCTTGGTCATGCAAGCTTTAGAATCGACGGGCAGGATGTCACGGTATACATAGACCCGTGGAAACTGAAGACCCACAAGCCAGCAGACATCATTTGCGTGACACATAGCCATTTCGATCACCTGTCTCTCGATGACATAGCTATGATCCGAAAACCATCTACCGTAATAGTTGGGCCAGCCGACTGTAAGGCCGATTTCGGAGCCTCTTTCAGGGAAATCAGGCCAGGGCAGTCAATCAGGGTGGGCGACGTGAATGTGGAAGCCTATCCAGCATACAACGTGGACAAGGATTTTCATCCAAAGAAAAATGGATGGGTAGGCTATGTTATTGAAATTGATGGGGTGAGGGTCTATCACAGTGGTGACACGGATGTCATCCCTGAAATGGCCCAAGTTAAGGCGAATGTGGCTCTGCTACCAGTGGGTGGCACTTATACCATGACGGTAGACCAGGCGGGAGACGCAGCCTCAACCCTGCAAACAGACTTTGTCGTCCCAATGCACTGCGGAGACATAGTTGGGACTTTCGAAGACAGAAAAAAATTTGAAACAGTATCCAAAAAGCCGGTGATAATATTGGATCCTGTGGCTGGAGTGTGAAATCCTCTCTCATGAATGATCAATCAATCAACAATAAAGAAGTACGGGTCCGTTTTGCGCCGTCACCAACTGGATACCTCCATCTCGGCGGAGCTAGAACGGCTCTTTACAACTGGCTATGGGCAAGAAAAAACAATGGTGTTTTCATACTGCGAATTGAGGACACAGACGCCGAACGTTCCACAACCGAATCCGTTCAGGAAATACTGGACGGCTTGATTTGGCTGGGCTTGAATTGGGATGAAGGGCCGTATTTCCAGTCTCAAAACTTCCGAAAACACGCTGATGCGGCTTCAAAACTCCTGGAGTCAGGCCATGCTTACAGGTGTTTTTGTTCCAAAGAGGAACTTGAAGCCCAAAGGAACGACGCAGAAAAAAGAAAAGTCGCCTTCATGTACGACGGACGATGCCGCCAGCTCAAAGACCAGGAAATCGAATCCAAACTCAAAAGCGGGGCGCCTTATGTAGTCAGGTTCAAGGTCCCGAGAGATCCTGAAACAAAAGTCGTTTTCGAGGACGCTGTTTACGGAAGGGTTGAGAAAAAGGCCACAGATATAGAAGACTTCGTAATTCTTCGTTCCGACGGCTCTCCACTTTACATTCTATCCAACGCTGTT
>CALDNG010000361.1 GCA_937915285.1 uncultured Desulfomonile sp.
CATAAAATGGTTTTTCAAGACTTTTAATGGTCATGTCAGCGAACCAGAGATCAAGCTGATTTTCCTGATGCTTTTCGGCCTGGGATGGCTGGCCACGCACGCCAACAGCGAATCGGTTCTTCCGGCCTACCTTCTTGGAATAGTGGTAGCAGGAATATTCCAGGATCATCGAGAGATGGTCAGACGCCTTAGGACTGCCACGTTTGCTTTATTGACCCCTTTCTATTTCCTGAAGGCGGGAACCATAGTTTCGGTACCGGCCATAGTTTCAGGGATCGGGTTAATTCTCGTACTTCTTGGCGTCAAAGTAGGAACAAAAATCATAGGGGTTTACCCTTTGACATCGGTTTTTCGTTTCTCACATAAAATTGGAATGTATACTACGCTTCTGATGAGCACCGGGTTGACTTTCGGCAGTATTTCAGCTCTTTTTGGCTATAGCCGAGGCATCATAACCCAGGAGCAATACACTATCCTTGTAACAGTCGTAATAGGAAGCGCCGTGGTTCCAACGCTCATCGCACAGTGGTTCTACGAACCGAGGCACAGCGAAATAGATGGGCCCTGGAAGAAGTAGCATAGCGTCACCTAAGATGGAGTTAATTGAAATGTATAGGAAACTGTTGGTCGCTTATGATGGTTCCGAAGGGTCTCGAAAGGCCTTGAAGAGGGCGGTCCAGATTGCGCTGGCTTTTGGCGCGGAACTCCATTCCATCTCCGTGGAGGTGGATCTTCCCCAATATGTGGCTACTGTAGGCGAGTTCGAGGAGGTCAAGGCTCAAAAGGACGCATATTTTAACCAACTGACAGGTGAGGCCGTTGAATCAGCCAGAGTTGAAGGAATCAGCCTGATCCCTCATGTTGTAGCGGGGCATGCAGTGGACAGCATTGTTGATTTCTGCAAGGAGGGTGAGTTTGACCTGCTTATAACGGGCTTTACAGGTCATTCCAGGATTTATGAGAGGATATGGGGTGGTATATCCAGAAACCTGGCTCGTTTTAGCCCTTGCTCGGTCCTGATCGAAAAATAGTCTTCAGAAATCAAATTGGTTACAAAAAGAGCAAATCTGGCGTAAACTATTTAGTCAGGACTGTATGAGTATACAAGCGCCTCGCTTTTCATAAAATATTCATGGAATGTTTTACATCACAGTTGTGGGGATAGTTCGAGTTAATTCAGTCATCCTGTTAAATTCCGGAGGACGTTGATAATGGCTGAGCCTCTGCGCAGAGATTCGTTCGCTATGGACGAAAAGGACCGGCTCCCGAGTTCCTTAAGACGAATGGTTTACAACCAGGATTCGATAAAAACCTACCCTCCGGGGGCCACCATAATGGGGCGAAGTTCCGACACGGACAGGATCATTTACATCATGTCCGGATCAGCGAGTGTGGTGCTTCGTGATGAGGACAAGGAAAAAGTTTCAGTAGATGACCTTGGTCCTGGAGATATCTTTGGTGGAATAGAGTTCTTTACCGGTGTGCCTTGGCAGCTCGACTCCGAATTAATTGCTGAGGAAAAAACTGAGGTGATTGAAATTGATTCGGTTTCTTTTGAATCCTTATTGCGGGAAGATCCGGATTTCATTGTCGGACTAGTTAAGAGCCTCGTCAGAAAGCTTTTCGCTCAACGCCGTAACATGTTCAGAAGTAAGCTGAAAAGGCGAGCGCTTCATTCTTTGATCAGTAGTGAGGAGCATATATTTCCTGATTATGTGGTTGGAGATTACGTCCGCAAGAACATTTCATCCAGGCTTGCTGAATTGGCTGCCAGTGATGGTCCAGCCCTTATAATTGGGGAAAGCGGCGTAGGTAAGGAAGTTCTGGCGCACAGGCTTTTCAAGCAGAGCAGACACGGCAAAGAAGTATTTCTTATTGTAGACCTTAACAAAACTGAGAATCACACTCCTTTTAGCTCCCCCAAACCAGGGCGAAAAGCGTCTCCAGAGGAGATTACCGAACAGCAGTTGAAATTGTTTTTTGGTCACGAGGAGCCGGGAGCGGACGGTGGCACAAGGGAGACTCCGGGTTATTTCGAACTCACTGATGACGGTACCCTACTGGTTAGAGGTGTCGAGAGACTGACTCCGATAGTTCAGATGAAATTGCTGGAAGCCGTTGTTACCGAGACTTTCCGTCGGGTTGACGGTGTCAGGACGCTAAAATCAAAGGTCAGGCTGATTGCGACCACGCGACTGGACATCTCAGAAATCACCCTTGAGAGTCATCCATTGATGTATGCCCTGCTGGACCGTTCGGTGAGTATCCCGCCACTCAGGAACCGAAGAAAAGAAATTCCGATTCTTGCCAGACATTACCTTAAAAAATACACCAATGAACTGGGGAGAAACGTCGGGGAGTTGCAGGAAGAGACTCTGAGCACTTTACTCAATTATTCATGGCCCGGCAACGACCTGGAACTTTCCAATTCCTTGAAGAGGGCGATACTGGTTTGCGAGAGGGGAGTCCTTCGTCCACAGGACATATATTTTGATCTCAAAAGGGTTGAGGACAAATGGAAATTCAACCTGCTGAGATTCAGCTACATCAAGAAGGCTTTACTGAGCCCCTTGTATCCGGCGGTGTTGCAGAGCGCTGCGGTTCCCTTTTTCTTCATAATACTGGTTTTCCTATTCCTTGGGCCTCAGGACCCCATGAAGAACCCTGCGGCGCTGGTCGCATGGGCAATAGGCTGGCCGATAATGATAATCGGCGCCCTGTTTTGGGCCAGATTCTGGTGCTCTCTGTGCCCAATAGGCGTCATTGCGGCTCTATCGAAAAAGGTTTTATCTCTTGAACGACCATTTCCCGCATTTCTAAAACGGAATTCAGACTTCTTGATTGCAGGAGCAGTGCTTTTTGTCATCTGGTTTGAAACTGCGACAGCGATCAGGAACTCCCCTCTTAATTTGGGCTTGCTGTTGCTCACCATGCTCCTATCCGCAATACTGGTTTCAATGGTTTACGAGAGGCAGACCTGGTGTCTTTACCTTTGCGGATTGGGAGGCATGGTCGGAGTTTTGTCCAAGACCTCGTTTGTTGAATTGCGCGCCAACGGCAATGTCTGTATTTCAGAGTGTTCATCCAATGAGTGTTACCTTGGGACTTCCGAGCGCGCAGGTTGCCCGTTTGGTCATGCAGGTCCAAGGCTGAGAAGTAACAGGGTGTGCAAGGTTTGTGGGCAATGCCTGAAGAATTGTCCTCACGGCGCGATATCTCTAAACCTGAGGGCTCCAGGCCAGGAAATTTGGCAACATTCCCAGCGTCATGCGGGTACGGCCTTCCTGGTTTTGGGAATGATCGGCGGCCTATTCAGTGAAATGGTTTCCAAAATGCCTGAATACCAGATCCTGACGTCCTGGATGCCATTCCCGACAGTCGTAAACTTCAGCATAGTCTTCCTGGCAATTCTTGCATGTATCAATACCCTTATGATCCTGGCCTCCCTGATTTCAAGGAGATACTGTGGTGACACCCTGAGACAGAACTTTGCTAGATTCGGTCTTGCGATGCTGCCTTTAACCTTGGGGTCTTTCACGGCTTTTCACATATATTATCTGATCAACCTTGGTGTTCACATTCCTATTCTAATCAGCAAGTACTTTGACATAGAAGCTCTCAACACACTTATAATTACAGTCCCACCGGACGTTACCTTCTATTTGCAGCAGACAGTGATCTGGGGCTGCCTTGCGTGGACGCTTTTGACTATTTACCGTCTGGGTTTGTGGACTCAAAAATCGGCTCTAAACACACTGTGTATTGTTGGGCCTCATGCTGTTGTCGCTATCGTGATTGCCCTTGTGATGAGCGAAGCAATAACCAATTTCTTCCATTGATGCTATAATGCAAACAGAAAATCAGCAAACTCACGAGATCGACCTTGATTTGAAGCTTTAGTTTTGAACCATCTGTTGGAAGGGAGTTGCTGGGAATAACCAAAAAATTTTGCCGGAGTCGAGATTGGATTTACTTGATTCGATAAGACTTACAATGGAGCGTCTTGAGGGGGAACTCATTGATCAGCTAAAAAGCAGAGTTCCAGTAGCTTTCGAGATCGGCGCTCACATAATGAACAGTGGTGGCAAGCGAATTCGACCGCAGCTATGCGTCATATCGGCCAGGATGGGTGGTTACGAGGGCCTTGATTCAATAAGACTCTCAGGGGCTATAGAGTGCATACACACCGCTACCTTGTTACACGATGATGTGGTGGATATGGCCGACACAAGACGAGGAAGACCGTCGGCAAACACGCTCTGGTCTAATGAAATGTGTGTCCTCGGGGGAGATTTCATACTTGCCAAGGCCTTCTCCGCATTAACATCTATTGGGAATCTCAGGATATTACAAATTGTTTCAAAGGCGACGGAAAGGCTCAGCGAGGGTGAGCTTTTTCAGATGATGAATATCGGGAACACAGACTTGTCGGAGGCCAGCTATTTCCAGGTGATAGCAGACAAGACGGCGGTTTTGATGGAGGCGGCTTGCAGGGGTGGCGCCATTCTGGGCAATCTGGATCCTGAGAAAGAAGACGCTTTGGCGTCGTTTGGGTTCAATCTGGGGATGGCTTTTCAGGTGACGGATGATGTAATTGATTATCGTTCTGACAAAGAGACTATGGGTAAGACCCCCGGAAAGGATATAACAGAAGGCAAATTGACGCTCCCCCTGATTTTGGCTTTGAAGAATGCCTCCGAGAGTGAAAGGGCCTGGATCAGGTCCGTCATAGACTCAAGGCAAATCTCCTCAGATGACCTGATGAGGCTTCGGGATTTTCTGGACACATCAGGCGGTATTTCTGAGGCGCTTGCTATTTCAAGAAAATATCTTGAAGATGCGGTCCACAAGATTTCAATCTTTCCGGATTCTGAGGAGAAAAGGGCCCTGATCAAGTTATCGGATCGGATACTACACAGAACCTATTAAGGGTCCTGTTGACATAATCGTTCATGATTGCTAAAGGGTTTTCAATGTTTAGGCCGACTAAGGGGCGCCATGAAGTGAAATCAAGACTTCTGCTAATATCTATTGTTTTTATTACTCTGGCTTTGGCGGGATGTCCATCCGTCTGGAACATAGATGCGAAGGATACAAAGGAATCTCCAGAGGAAGCTTACAAGCAGGCTCAGGATCAGTTGAAGGACAAGAAGTACTTCCAGGCTATTGAAAGTCTGGAAAAACTCAAGTCCGCCTATCCTGATTTCAAGGAAATGCCTCAGGTTTATCTCAAGATAGCGGATGCCTTTTTCGATGAAGGCTCCTACGACAAGGCCATAGCAAGGTATCTCCAGTTCCTGGAGTTATATCCTAACAATGAGGACGTCCCGAGGGCTAAATACCAGATCGGGATGGCTTATTTCAGCCAGATAAAAGGCACGGACCTGGACAACTCGGTTGTCAGGAGCGCTATACAGGCCTTCAAGGTAGTGACAGAACTTCAGGAGCCCGGTGAGTGGGGCAAAAAGGCTGAAGAAAAAATAAACGAATGCAAGAAGAAACTTGCGGAGAAAGAGATTTACAAGGCCAACACGTATATAAGCCTCGGCAATTACAAGGCTGCGCGTCTTGCCGCCCAAAGAGTGCTGGATGATTACCCTAAACTGGGTTTTGACGATGTTGCCCAGGACTTGATCAAAAAATACAAAAACCGCTGATACGAGGCCGGGTCAGCGCTGACCCGGCCCAATTCCCACAAAACCATTCTGCGATCATTGAACAGGACTCTAACGATTAGGCAAGCCTGGACAAAGGTGGACGCCCAATCCGGTGAACTGAAAAGCCTATTTCATATAGCTTCTGGTGATCCAGAATGTTCCTGCCGTCAAAAATAAAGGCCGGTTTTTCCATTTTTTCAAAAATGGCTGAATAGTCATAATCCCTGAATTCAGCCCAATCAGTAGCTATGATGATGGCATGGGCTCCATCAGCCGCTGAAACAGGGCTGTGCTCAACACTAAACCGCCCTTCGTAATCTACCAGTTCCGGAGTTATTCCCTCACTAGCTTTGGGATCATAAATGGACAGGACAGCCCTTTCATCCATCAGTGATTGGGCTATGGATATGGCAGGCGATTCCCTGGTGTCACCGGTGTCCGCTTTGAAGGCAAATCCGAATAATGCGATCTTTTTCCCTGCAACCGTGTTGAACATGCTGTTTACTATGATCCTGACAAATCTGTCCTGCTGATAGCTGTTGATTTCAACTACCTGCTCCCAGTATCTGGAGACCTCTGTCAGGCCATAAGTCTCCGCTATGTATGCCAGATTCAGGATGTCCTTTTTGAAGCAAGATCCTCCAAATCCTACCCCGGCCTTCAGGAATTTCGGGCCAATCCTGCTGTCCATCCCTATGGCCCTGGAAACCTCCTCTATGTCAGCATTGGTTTTTTCACATAGAGCGGAAATCGTGTTGATTGATGAAACCCTCTGGGCCAGAAAGGCGTTTGCGACTAGCTTTGACAGTTCACTTGACCAGACATTGGAGGTGATGATCTTTTCTCTTGGTGTCCAATGCGCATAGATTTCTACAATCTGTTCGAGAGCATTTTGTCCTGAATCGGTGTTCCTGGCGCCTACCAGTATTCGATCAGGGCTCTCCAGGTCCGCTATGGCCGTTCCCTCGGCAAGGAACTCCGGGTTTGACAGGACGTCGAAGTGTATGCCCTTTTCATTGGAATTAAGTATTCTTTCCATGGCAGCCGCGGTCCTGACGGGGAGTGTGCTCTTCTCAACGACTATTTTTCCTGTTGAACTGTTTTTAAGTATCTGCCTGGCGGTTTTCTCCCAGTATTGAAGGTCGGCCGCCTTTCCAGCGCCCTGACCGAAGGTCTTGGTTGGGGTGTTTACACTTACGAATATGATGTCAGAGGATTCGATGTGGGAATCGACATCCGTACTGAAAAAGAGATTCCTGTTTCTTGTAGCAAAAACTACCTCGTCCAGGCCCGGCTCATAAATAGGTAACTTGTCGGATTGCCACTGGGCTATTCTCTTAGGATTGATGTCTACGACTACAACCTTATATTCCGGACAATGTTTGGCTATAACAGCCATCGTAGGGCCGCCCACATATCCAGCCCCTATGCAGAGAATGGTCTTCCTGAACATTTCCACCTTCCGTAGTTCTTATCTTCTGGGTGCATCCCTAAGTCGGACGAGGTTAAAATCTCTTCAGCGACATGAAAGTCATATTGTAAATCATGTTTGATCGTATTTAAACATGGAGCTAACCCCCGTATCCATGGAAGAGACCGATGATGGTTCAAAGTCAAAGCTGAAACAGAAAGTGCAACCTTTGCCCAGCCCCTCGGACTCCACCCAGATCCTACCACCATCCTCTTCTATGATCCTCTTGAGGATTGCAAGCCCTATTCCTGTGCCTTCAGAGCCCTCATCCACCTTCATGAATAACCCGAAAATCTTGCCCTTGTTGTGAGACTCCAATCCTAAGCCGTTGTCACGAACGAAAAATATCTTTGCGTTGTCTTCAATCCTGAAACTGATTTCTATGACAGGGGTCTGCTGGTCTCCCATGTACTTGACAGCATTCTCAACAAGATTCTGTAGTATTGTCAGTATCCTGTGTCTTTCTCCGAGAATGGTTGGTATAGATTTGTCTATGTTTATTGTCACCCCGCGCTCAGCTATCTTGCCGGCGAGAAGGTCCACGACCTCTGCTGCTATTTCGGCAATAGAGATTTCTTCAACAAGTCCGTGCATTGAGCCGGCTCGGGAAAGTTTCAGCAAATCGTCTATTAGTTGTTCCATCCTGGTGGCGGACAGGTTTATTCTTTCGATGGTTTTCTGAAGTCGGTCGAAATTTCCCTCCATTGCATCCCTTTGGACCCATTTCATGAGACCCTTTATGGTTATCAATGGACCTCTAAGATCGTGCGAGACCGCGAAATTGAGGACTTTTAAATCAGAATTTCTTGATTCAAGTTCAGCGATCAGGCGTTCCCTTTCGTCTTCAATCAGCTTTCGCTGGGTGATGTCCCTGATCATAGCCATTTTGGAGACTGATCCACATGGATGAAATATCGGAGTGTTGGTGATTGCATAGTGGCGATTGTCTTTGGGACTCAGGACTTCCCAGTTAACCGTTTCACCGGCAAATACCTGTTCATTAATGCACCATGGGCAAACCGAGTCCCTGTCATGAAGGGCCTTATAGCACTTCTCTCCAAGTGGGTAGGCTCCTGTTCTGTCTATCAGACGCTGGTTCATGAACTCAATTTCAAAATCAGGTGAGCAAATGTAAATGAAGCCCTCAAAAGCCTTTACCATTGCATCCATCTGGGCGCGAATCTCTTTACATTCTTCAGATTTTCCTGAAGGCGCTTCGATATTATTTCCGGGCTGAACCAGTCGCTCCTCCACGGGAGCTTTTCCCTCGGATGTTGAGGCCACATTAGCAGGATGGTCAGACATCAATTTCTCCAGGAGTAAGTCAGGATTATGTGAGATGTTTGTTAAAAAAACAGCTTCCTGAATGTTCCAATATAATGTTCACAACTTATATTACAATGCTACCACACCCTGCTAGTCAACTCTACGTTTGAATAACATCGCCGCCAGACCGATGTAAAAAAAGGCCATAAGCAT
>CALDNG010000362.1 GCA_937915285.1 uncultured Desulfomonile sp.
GTTCCTGGTATTCCTTTGGCTGCTCCATGAACAATTCCCACGATGGCATGGATATAACCCTGGCTCTTACTCCATTATCATTCGCCAGTTTTTCCTGGGCCTTAAGCGCCAGGGAAACCTCTGACCCGGTGGCTATGATCAACAATTCAGGATCCGTCACGTCCGAAACGATGTAAGCGCCTGATGTGAATCCATCAGGGTCTCCATAAGATGCCCTGTCCAATGTAGGAACGTTCTGTCTGGTAAGTATCAACGCTACGGGGCCTTTTCTGGACATCGCCACTTTCCAGGCTTCAGCGGTTTCATTAGCGTCGGCAGGTCTAAGCACGGTCAGGTTGGGTATTGCCCTCAGCGAAGCCAGTTGCTCAACGGGCTGATGAGTGGGACCATCCTCTCCCACGGCTATACTGTCATGAGTAAACACAAAAATGGAATGCACGTTCATCAAGGCAGCCAACCTTATGGCCGGCCGCATGTAGTCACTAAAAATTAGAAATGTAGCGCCATAGGGAATTATGCCTCCATGAAGGGCCATTCCATTGACAACAGCCCCCATTGCAAACTCTCTGACTCCAAAATGAATGTTTCGTCCCATGGCGTCATCGGCAGTCTGGGCGTTATCCCCCGATATGAGAGTTTTTGTTGAGGGAGCCAGGTCAGCTGAACCACCAACAATGTTTGGAACCCTTTTGGCTATTGCGTTAAGAACCTTACCTGAAGAAACCCGGGTGGCCTCACCTTTTTCACTCGGTCCGAAAACTGGAATGTCCAACTCCCAACCATCCGGCAGTTTCAAATTAGTCTGATTCAAGAACTGATTTGACTGTTCGGGGAATTTTGAACCGTAATCCCGCAACATGAAATTCCATTCATTTTCGAGCTTTTGTCCGACATCCACAAATCTTCGGAATTTTTCCAGAACTTCATCCGGTACGTGAAAACATGGCCCACCAGGCCAGCAAAAATTCTGCTTGGTCTTGTCCAGAGCTTCCTGACCCAAGGGCTCACCATGGGCCGAAGCGCTACCCTGCTTTGGGCTACCAAAACCGATTTCAGTTTTAACCATAATCAGTGAAGGACGGTCATTTTCTAACTGGGCAGAACGTATGGCTTTCTCGATGGCCATCACATCATTACCGTCAAACACTTTCAGGACATGCCAACCGTAAGCCTTGAAGCGGGCTTCAACATCTTCAGTGAAGGTTATTGAAGTGTCACCCTCTATGGAGATATGGTTGTCGTCATAGAGATAAATCATCTTTCCCAGCTTCAGGTGTCCAGCCAGCGAAGCAGCTTCAGACGCTACGCCCTCCATCAGGTCACCGTCTGAAACGATGGCATAAGTGAAATGATCCTGGACAGGATAACCAGGTTTATTGAAATGCGCAGCCAGGAACCTTTCCGCCATGGCCATTCCAACACCCATCGCAAACCCCTGTCCTAAAGGTCCGGTGGTGGATTCAACTCCCGGAGTTACGCCATATTCCGGATGACCAGGCGTCTTGCTCTTCCATTGTCTGAAATTCTGAATATCCTCAATGGTTAGATCAAACCCGGAAAGATGCAGTAAAGAATACAAGAGAGCTGAGCCATGGCCTGCAGACAGAACAAAACGATCACGATTTGGCCATTTTGGGTTCCTTGGGTTAAACCTCAGGAACTTGGACCACAAGACATAAGCCATAGTGGCGGCGCCAAGCGGCAACCCGGGATGACCGGAATTGGCCTGCTGAATCATGTCGGCCGATAGTAACCGTATGGTATTTATACACAACTCATCTAACGATTTTGTCCCTGCTGCCAATTTCAAGCTCCTAGATGTTGATTTATGACCCTTCGTGTCAATTGCTTCGAGCTGCGAAATGACTCTCTCATGAGTGCTGAAAACTAGACGTGCCCTCACCTCGTGACCGGGGTCAGTCAGAAAATAAACTCGAAAGACTCGCCCCACGTCTGGTTTGAGTCTTTCGTATTTTTGACGGTAAAATATTTTGGGATTTATTATTAACACAAGATAGGACAAAATGTTAATTAATCGAAACAAAAAATGTGGCTAGGCCTGATCGAGCAGTTTCAATATTTCTGAAATGTCCGTTGAAGGAAGTTCGCACTGAAAATTTTTGCAAACATAGACCGTAGGTCTTCCAGGGAATCCTTTCTGATCCCTTGTAAAAGGCGCAACATGTTCTATCGCCGATCCTTCACCATCCGACGATGGCTTGAAAAGAATCACCTTATTAGGTATGTAAGGTCTCTGGATTTCTCTCTTGAATGACTGAAATTCCTCGGAATCACGTTCCCCTACCATGACTATCTCATAGGCTGGACCCGCAGCGAAATCTGCAGCCATGAGCAGTTGAGTATAACCTGACGGAAACTTCGAGACTATTCCAGAGAAGGCCCTCAAAATCTTTTCCGCCATTTTTTCGAGGTCCGTGTTACCGGTTAGCCTAGCCAGGCGTATCAGGTTCAAAGCTGCGACCGAATTCCCCGAAGGCGTGGCTCCATCGTATATTTCTTTCTTCCTCAATAATGTCTCTTCCGAATCCGACGCAGTGAAATAAAAACCGCCAACAGATTCATCCCAGAAGTGATTGACAAAATCCCGGTTCAATTCCAGCGCCAGTTTCAGATGTTCCAGATCAAACGTGGCTTCATATAATTCGATTAAACCCCATATCAGGAAAGCGTAGTCGTCAACATGGGCCGGAAGTCCTGATTCCCCATCACGAAATCTGTGGAGTAGCCTGCCGTTATGGTCCATCATTCTAGCGGTTATAAAGTTAACAGCCCTGGTGGCCGCATCGGAATACCGCTCATTGCCAAAAGCCTGAGCCGCCTTGGCAAGGGCCGCTATCATCAAACCGTTCCAATCTGTCAGTATCTTGTCATCCTTATAGGGATGAATCCGTTTCTCCCTCTCGGAAAACATTTTCACACGTATCTGTTCTAGAGACCTTTCAAGCTGCTCCAGGCTCATTCCAAGTTCTATGGCGCTTTGCTCCAGGTTTTTTTCCAGGTGGATGATGTTTTCGCCCGTCAACTGACCTGTAGATTCTTCATGGAAATTGCCATCCGGTTTGATTCCAAAAATTCTGCAAGCAATTTTGGACTCCCCGGTGGTAAGAATTTTCAGAACCTCGTTCAATGACCAGACATAGAACTTTCCTTCCACTCCTTCGCTGTCCGCGTCTTCCGCTGAATAGAAACCGCCTTCGGGGGAGGTCATATCCCGGAGAACGTAGTCGAATACCTCCTGAACCGTCTTTTTGTATTCCTCTCTTCCCGTTAACTGATAGGCCTCGATGTATGCCATAGAAATCATGGCCTGGTCATAGAGCATTTTTTCGAAATGAGGCACGAGCCATTCGTTGTCGGTGGAATACCTGTGAAAACCAAACCCCAAATGATCGTAGATGCCCCCTTGTCGCATTTGAAGAAGGGTTTTCTCAACCATTGCCGTTGCGGACCTGTCAGAATTTCTACGGGCATATCTAAGAAGAAACAAAATGTTATGGGGAGTAGGAAACTTGGGAGCCTGACTAAATCCTCCCTTGAGCTGGTCGAAACGTTGAGCCAGTTGTTCATGTGCCTGCTCGAATTGAACCGGCCCCAATAGTGAGCCTGGAGCGTCGTCAGGCATCTGTTCAAGAGCAGAAACAACCTTGCGCGACGCCTCGAGAAGTTCACCACGGTTGTTTGACCATAGCTGTTTGATTCTTTGAGCCAGGTCTACCATGCCAATACGCCCGTATCGAGATTCTTTGGGAAAATAAGTGCCAGCAAAGAAGGGTTTTTTATCCGAGGTCATGATCACATTGAGTGGCCAACCTCCTCCGCCGGTCATCAGGTGACATACAGACATGTAAATATGATCTATATCAGGCCTTTCTTCGCGATCGACCTTTATGGACACAAACGTTTCATTCATAAAACGGGCAACATCCGCGTCTTCGAAAGATTCACGCTCCATCACATGGCACCAGTGGCATGTGGAGTAGCCTATTGACAGAAAAACGGGTTTATCCTCCTGGCTGGCCTTTGAAAAAGCCTCCTCACCCCAAGGATACCAGTCAACAGGATTGTGAGCATGCTGCAGCAGATAAGGACTTTTTTCATGAATGAGCCTATTGGAGGGCTCCTGGATGGTGGAACCGGATTCAGGGTAGGATGAATCTGTCATTCTAGCGCCTCCTCAAGCGTCCGGGAGAGACTTTAGCCTGCCAATCGTAAATAGGATTTGCAAGAGTCCACCAACCCTCCTGCAATCTGGAGGACAATTCAATTCTGGTTACAAATTTAATACTTTTGTAGGCAAGCAGGTGAGGGGTTAGCAGTCGGGCTGGGGCTCCACGGTCGTGAGATAGAGGTTTCCCGTCCAAATCAAGAGCTAACAGAAACTCCTGTCTTGCGTCCAGAAGATCGGAGACCTTGAGGCTTTCAACATACCATGCCTGTCCATGGGGGGCTGCGCTCGTCTGACCCAAGGAGTGAAAGATTGCGTACTGAGCAACGTCTTTGGGTTTAATCAAATTGAAAAGATCCGAAATTCTGACTCCACTCCACGTTACTTCAGGAATTGTCCATCCTTCAACACAATGAAAATCACTTGTCTGAGTTGTCTGGGGAAGGGCTCTAAGCTCTGAATAGGATAGCGAAACAGGTTCTTCCACCATGCCGTCAATGATCAGTTTATAAGGCTCTTTTGTTTGGGTGGTCTTGTCAGTGACCAGACCGGTCGAAGAATCGAATGAAAAGGTATCCAACTCGATCGTCCTCGTGGGAAAGCGTTTCGAGGAACCCCACACCCCCAAAAGGGGGGCTATCGGACCTAGACAGGCTAACTTCAATATTCGTTTAATTCTTGCAATTCGGGAACTAATCATTTTGCTCCTCCTCTAAGTAATCTGCTTAGCGATTCACCAAATGGCAAGACAAGGCCCAATTTTTTGCTTTTCGCATCAGGATACGTCATTCAAAAAAGAGACGGCCGCAATCCGTAGATGTGAAGGTACGACCGACTATCGGGATTGGCCGGTACAGGGGCTCAAAGATGGTGGTTCAGAATCA
>CALDNG010000363.1 GCA_937915285.1 uncultured Desulfomonile sp.
ATCAAAGGCTCTATTCCACCCCGGGGATAAATCATTATAAGCAACAAGGCAACAGCGGCCGCGGTAGCAAGGGCCGTCATAGGTATGTTAAAGAAATTCCTGATCCTCTCCCAAATGCTCTCGGACTTGCTCTCAGCCGCAGCCAAAACTGACTTGGCTGATTCTTTTCGATGTTCACGACGTCTGAACTCACGACAGGGCTCAAGGCCGAACGCCTTCGCCTGATCATAAGAATCGAATTCCCGCATTCGGACTATGCGATCCATGAGTTCACCAACGGATTGTTGATCACTCGAGGTCTCAGGTAAAATCTTCTTCTGGAACTGGAGTCCTGCAAGTAGTTGTGTTAACTGAAGCTTATAAGCCTTGTAGCAATGTATGTCGTTCATGGCCACATATTCTGAAAATAGTCCCGGCTCATTGAGTTCGGATAGCGTGGGGGCCCTGAAAGTTCCTATTCCCCAATGCGCGCTTAGGTCAGAGTCCAGAGGAATTTTTGACACAGAGGTTAGAGGGCAGAATTTGGGTCCATCCACCTTCCATTTGGCCTCGTACTGATGCGCCAGGTCTTTCTGAATTTCTTCCAGCAACTCCGTAGCCTTGCTGGTATCAAGTTTTTCGAGTGTCGTGGAGCCAAAAAGTCTGTTGAAGGCGGTTAGATTTTGCGAAAGATTTGACCGTCCATCTGGATTGAACCCAAGCAGCATGGCTGGATCATCCAGGCAATCACTTTTTTGTTCGGACAGTGTTTCTTCCGATGAAATCTTTCCCGGGGAGAATGACAAACAGTCACCCTGCACGGTCGTGATGTCGGGCATCAGCGCGGGATTCCGTAGACCTCCGTCTTCGTTAATTATTGAAACCAGAACCAGGTCCTGGTACGCCTCTTTAAGGACTTTAACTGTGGCTGCCACGGCCATGTGATACAAGTGCCTGGTGTCGGATTCCAACGAAGGTCCGTTGAGATATTTTTTCCAGAAATCATCCCCGGCTGACCACAGGGCATCCCATGTCTGCCTGGTGGACCCCTTGAGCCTGTCTGCCGTCTTTATGCTAAGCTGGAGAACAAGTTCCGATATATTTACGATGGCCTTCCCACTTGAGTTATTAACCCTCGGAATGTTGTCCAGCGGAGGCTCACTCATACATTTCCTGACCAGTTCAGGGTCTACAGTCAGTTTCTGGTTGGCCACCATTGATTTGAGATAATTTTCCCAGACAGCGTGCCCGTACCCCAACGTCCCTCTCACATGCTGGACACTACAAGCATCAGACAAGGCATGTACGACTGGGCCAAGTAGCTGAATACCCACAATCTGCGGATTGGGGCCAAGGACTTCCAACGGCTCAAAATGCCTGTTGATAAGACGATCATAATAGAATAGCGACAGGGCGGTCCACGGGGCAAATTTCGTTTTGGAAATCAAACCCCTGAAATTGGAATCCCACTGGTTGCAATCCTGGGCGCAATAGTCGCGTATCCGACTGAAGATTGGGGAATGTTCTATGTCTACCCGAGCCCCGAGATACTGGGACATGCCTTCCACTATGATTGAATCAAATCCCGTTCTGGATGAAGCGCCAAAAGAATATCCATCCGCCTCCGGCCAGAAATCAAGGGTCTCGGGATATGGATTGACGAAGTGATTCATGGCTGTGAATTGGTGGAAAGCCAGGCCGGTTATATTGTTTTTCCCTAGAAATTTTAGCTCACTAAATTCGAGGGCCAAATCCGAGTATTTGTCAGTATGTAAGGCCTCAAAGCCTACAAGGGTTTCGATGGCAGATTCTCGCGGAGAGAGTTCTGATATATCAATTCGTCTTCCATAAGTGAGTTCAAAATTCTGGAGAACCCGCTTTTCGGATTTGTCGCCATGACTGCGAATGAAGTCCACAGCGTCGCAAACTACCCAGTAGTGTGATTTACTCATCATGGGAATACACCATGCCGTTGTTTTTCATTTGACTGGCCAACCCGGAAGCTCGATTTAACATTCCCTCCGCTAAGCCAAACCGTCTGGATCATTCATGACAAGCCCATTCTACATAATATTTCGAAAACAAATGCCTGACATGACACTTATCAAGAAGAAAATTTTTCAATGTCTTTATTCAGGGCATGCCGCATGAATGGAAACGTCAGTATGGATGCAGGCAAGAGCAACAAATCTCCCACCAGCGCTACAATTGCCGCAGCAGCCCCAAGGAAACCAAAAAGGATCGCCGGAAGAGTGGGGGTTGCCGAGAGAGCTAAAAAACCTCCCACCAGGGTGAGAGTTGTAGAAAACATTGCTTTCGCCTGCTCTTTATAAGCATTTCTAAGGCAACCCACAATGTCTGCGTTCTTGCCGCCCGATCTGGCCATGTTCCGTTTTAATTCGGTCAGATAGTGAATGGTATCATCAACCGACAGACCTATTGCGATTGCTGCAGCAAAAACGGTCACATTATCCAGAGGAATTCCCAGCCAGCCCATCATGCCGAATATTGCAGCTATTGGAGGGATGTTGGGCAACATGCTCAGCAACCCGAGGGTTAGTGACCTGAGCTGTATGATCATCAGGATGGTCACACCGATGAAAGCCAGTATCAGTGACCAGACCTGCGAACTCACCACCTCGGCGGCCTGCGCCACAAAAACAGCCTGTTCCCCCGTAACTATTGCCCTGGCGTGTTTTCCCATTACATCGTCAGAGACGGCCTGAATTTCATCAATCGTGCCAGCAATTGGTCTCTCGTCAGAAGCGGACACCCTTAGCGACATGTGGCATTTCGAATACTTTGGGTCCACATATCTCCGTAACAGAGTCCGGCCATCGCTGTTTATGGCTAACAACCCCAAAAT
>CALDNG010000364.1 GCA_937915285.1 uncultured Desulfomonile sp.
GCCAAGGCCATTTATAGTGGCATGACTGCGGTTGAACGGACGGCAAAACAGAATTTCGAGGTCATAGCTAATACCTTGGCGTCGAACATGGATGAGTTGTTCAAAAACACTCAAAGGCTTCAGCAGGTAGTAGCGTATGCGGACCCGGTGAAACGATTCCTGGAGGCCACACCCAGTCAACGCGAAAAAATGCGCCCGAGGGTTGAAGAATTTCTGGGTGCGATACTGGAGCTTAACCCGGACATCGCTTTAGCCTACCTGGCCGATGAAAGAGGAGTCTGTATCGCTTCGACCAATCGGGACATAATCGGGGTAGACTACAAGGCCACACGTAATTACATGCGCATGGCGCTTGATGGGAAAACTGCCATTTCGGGCCTCATTCGAGGAAACATAGTAAAAGTTCCGGGCGTCTTTTTTGCCGGTCCGGTAAGTGATGACAACGAAAAAACAGTCGGAGCCGCAGTCCTCAAGCTTGATGCTCAAAAGATTCAGAGCGCCTGTAAGGATGTCAGTGAGCATATGTCCGAGGGCGCTGCAATGGTTCTAGACGTCAATCAGGTCATAATCTGTTCTCCATACCCCTCGTTGCTCCATCGAGCCTTAGGATCGGTTTCTCCAGAAATAGCCTCCCAGATTGACGCAAAGCTTTCTTACGGAATTGAAAAGATAGATTCAGCAGGCCATGTACAGCTTGCAGAGGCTATTCAGAAGGGAGGGGAAAGCGGTTTTCTGACGTATGACATGGAGAACGGAATTAACAAGGTTATAGGATATGCCCGACTAGCCCAAATCCCGTGGACGACCCTTGTCATTCAACCCAAGGCGCAGTTTGATCTCCCCATACGTGAATTAGAGAATTCGCTCAGCTGGTGGATCCTGGGTCTGGGCGCCATCGCGGTCATGGGTTCAATCTTTGTGACATACAGGCTTTTGCGACCGATAAGATCTCTTCAGAACACAGCCCTGAAGGTTGCAGAAGGCGATTGGTCCGCTAGAGCTGATGTTGAAAGCAACGACGAGCTGGCCGAGCTGGCCAAATCTTTTAACTCGATGATGGAATCGCTCCAGAGCATGGCTTTGCTCAGCAGCGATTTGAGGCTAACTGACAATATGCAGAGCCATTCATCGGGTCTGGCCAAACATTCATTGAATAAGCAGCAATCCCTTGCGCTGGCGGATGAGAGGATCAGGTTGCTCCTTGAATCAGCCGGAGAAGCCATAATAGGGGTTGATAACAAAGGCGCTATAACCTTTCTCAACCCTATGGCCTGTCGCATGCTGGGATATACTCACGATGAATTCCTGGGCATGGACCTCATAGACTCGATTCATGACAGTGACTGTGGGGAATCAGTCTATTCCAGGAATGATGATCCGATTTACAAATCGTTTTCTATGGGTATCACCGCTGATGTTGAAAAGGATTTCCTAAAGAGAAAAGACGGCACAAGCCTTCCGGTGCGTTATTCGTGCAACCCCATCGTCAAGGATGGAGAAATCATTGGAGCAGTGATCTGCTACAGGGACATAACCAGGCGAATTGTTGCTCAGACGGCTTTGGCAGAGAGTGAAAGAAAACTGCGTAACGTCCTGGAAACCACCAACGAAGGCTTCTGGATGATCGACAACAACCACGTTACTGTGAAGGTAAACCCTCAACTCTGCGCCCTACTCCAGAGATCTCCGGAAGAAATGGTGGGGAAGTCCATCTTTGAGTTCGTAGATGAAGATAACAGGAAAATCTTTGAGAGGGAAATCGAGGAAAGGAAAAAAGGTAAACAGGGATCCTATGAGATTTGTCTTCAAAGGTCTGACGGGTCCAATGTTCCTTGCCTCTTTAATGGCACGCCGTTTCTTGACAATTCGGGAGTCCGGAGAGGAGCCTTCACATTTGTCACGGATATTACCGCAACAAGAGAAGCTGCCGACAAAATGCGCAGGGCCATGACAATAGCGGAAGAAGCAACCAAGGCCAAGTCCGATTTCCTTGCTAACATGAGCCATGAGATCAGGACCCCAATGAACGCCATCATAGGCATGGCTCATTTGGCGCTTCAGACAGACCTCACTCACAAGCAGTCTGACTATTTGTTAAAAATTCAGCGTTCAGCGTACTCACTTCTCGGAATCATCAACGACATTCTTGACTTCTCAAAAATCGAGGCTGGCCAATTGCAGATGGAATCCATTGTGTTCCGTCTGGATGAAGTGCTGGACAATGTGTCAACTGTCGTAGGACTCAAAGCCGCTGAAAAGCAATTGGAGTTCCTCATAAGTACGCCTAAAGACGTACCTTTGTCTCTGGTCGGTGATCCTCTTCGACTGGGACAGGTTTTGATCAATCTCTGCAACAACGCAGTCAAATTTACGGAGAAGGGTGAGATAGTAGTCTCTGCAGAACTGATAACTCTTGGGGAGACGAATGTAGAGATCAGATTTGCCGTTCGCGACACGGGGATTGGTCTTTCCGAGGAGCAAACATCAAGACTGTTCAAGTCCTTCAGTCAGGCTGACACATCAACCACCAGAAAATATGGTGGCACAGGACTGGGATTGTCGATCAGCAAACGTCTGGTTGAGATGATGGGCGGCAAGATCTGGCTGGAAAGTGTCCTGGGAGAGGGTAGCACTTTTTTCTTCACAGCCATTTTTGGAATCAGCGACGGGGAAAAATTACATCCGAAAGTCATACCTCCGGATTTGACAAACATAAGGGCGCTGATAGTAGACGACAATCCTACGTCCCGGCAGATATTCCAGGAAATGCTTGAATCGTTCTCTTTCAGCGTGACCCTCGCTAGTTCGGGTGAAGAAGGTTTAGCGGAAATAGACAGGACCACGGGCTCGAACCAGTATGACCTGGTGATCATGGACTGGAAAATGCCCGGGATTGATGGTATTGAGGCTTCAAGACGGATCATCGAAAATACTTCACTGTCAAGGACTCCGGCAATAATAATGGTCACGGCCTACGGTCGGGAAGAGTTGATGTTCCTGGCAGAGTCGGCTGGGCTTGACGCATTCCTGATGAAACCCGTCAGTCCGTCCATGATGTTCGACACTATAATGGAAGTCTTATCCGAGAAATCGCATCCGGAACTAAAAACGGAAAGCGGAAAAAAAATAGTCTCGAAAACTCCAGACTATATCAAAGGCGCAAACATTCTTGTCGTAGAAGACAACGAGATCAACCAACAGGTGGCGAGGGAAATACTGGAAGCTGCTGGAGCGAATGTTGCCGTGGCAAGCAACGGTCAGGAATCTATTGACATGGTCAATGCAAAACCGTTTGAAATAGTGCTGATGGATATCCAGATGCCTGTTATGGACGGGATTTCAGCGACCCGACTCATCCGCCAGGATGCCAGATTCAAGGATTTGCCAATTATTGCAATGACGGCGCACGCCATGGCGGGAGATCGCGAAAAAAGCCTCGAGGCCGGTATGAATGACCACGTGACCAAGCCTGTGAATCCCCAGGAGCTTTACGAAACCCTTTCCAAATGGATCAAGACTCCGCCTGCAAACATTGCGCCTCCCCAGATGGAAACAGAGCCCCCTAAAAAACCAACGGCTACGACAACTCCAGTTGCAGGCGAAAATCTTCCCGCCTTTCTTAAAGGGTTCGAGATTGACCAAGGCTTGAAGCGTCTTGGTGGAAACGAGACTTTGTACAGAAAATTGCTATTAAGTTTTGCGAACAAATACGTCTCCACGGCTTCTGAAATAAACAAAGCCCTCGATTCCGGCAATTCCGTTTTGGCATGCCAACTGGCGCACGATGTAAAAGGTCTGGCTGGAAATCTGTCGGCGCCCCACTTGCAAGAATCGGCCGCAGAATTGGAACGACTGCTGAGAAAGGCCGGTGACAACCGACCACCGCTTGATGACAATATTCAAAATGCATTTTCAAGGTTTAGCGAATGCCTGTCCGAGGCGATCGACTCTGCAAGGTCTTTAATCTCATCAGATGATCAAGGCGCATCTGCCGCTGTCTCCTCTTTTGCCGCAATACCCTCTGATATATGCAGACAGGCATCGTCACGACTCATAGCGGCGGCTGAGATGGGAGATGTTTCGGAACTGACGCTGATTGTGGATGATATTGTAGCTAAGTGTCCGGAATTTAATGAATGTAGATCAAAGATATTGTTTCTGGTCGATGAATTTGACTTCGAAAGTATAATTGAGTTGGCTAACACTCTGAATGATACGGAAAAATGATTTCGAACCCTAAGAATGGTTTTAGCCACAGTTATTGCTAGACAAAGGGGTAAGGGATGATGATGGACCATAATGATCAATCAACTGCGGGGCTTCCCGCCACAAATATAATATTGATGGTTGATGATAATGCCGAAAATCTGAAAGTGTTGCGAGAATGTCTCGAGGTCCTTGGCTGCAAGATTTTGGTGGCCAGAAATGGCTCAAGCGCTCTTTCAATAGTGGAAAAGGCTAAACCGGACATCATTCTACTTGATATCATGATGCCGGAAATGGATGGATACGAGGTTTGTCGGCGGTTGAAGGAAGACCCCGCCTCTAGCCGCATCCCGGTCATATTCCTGACAGCCCTGTCAGAAATTGAAGATGAGGCCAAGGGACTGGCTCTCGGGGCCGTGGACTATATCACAAAGCCTATACACCCGGACCTGGTAAGGGCCAGGGTTCGTAATCACCTGGAATTAAAAACATACCAGGACAATCTCGAGGCCATGGTCAGGGCACGAACACTTCAGTTGGCTATGACCCAGGCCGTGATGATTGAGAGCCTCGGGACACTTGCAGAGTATCGAGACCCGGAAACAGGCGGTCACATTAAACGAACTCAAAACTATGTAAAGGCCCTGGCGCAGAAACTCAGGAACCATCCTCGCTTCAGCGAGGAACTGAATGATTCAAACATTGAATGGCTGTATCTGTCCGCTCCATTACACGACATAGGCAAAGTAGGAGTGCGTGACGAAATCCTGCTCAAGCAAGGCCGCCTTACAAAAGACGAATTCGACCAAATGAAACAGCATACACGCTTTGGTGATGAGACCCTTCGCATTGCGGAGCAGAAACTTGACAAGATAAAATGTCTGTCTTTTGCTCGAGAGATTGCCCGCACACATCATGAAAAATGGGATGGCTCAGGATATCCTATAGGGTTAAAAGGTAATGAAATACCTTTGGCAGGACGCCTGATGGCCTTGGCGGACGTTTATGACGCCCTGATCAGCAAACGAGTCTACAAAGAGCCGATGTCTCATGAAAAGGCTGTCGAAATCATAAAGGAGGGTAAGGGAACGCACTTTGACCCCGATGTGGTAGACGCCTTCCTGGAGTTGGAGTCAGTATTTCGAAACATAGCTATGACTTTTGCTGATTACGAAGAGGAAAGGCAGATGCTGCAGCAGTCCTCCGTAGGCAGTGATCCCCATGTGAAAAGACCAATAAATAGAATACTGCTGGCAGAAGACAATGAAATTAACCAGGAAATCATTCTCAGTCAGTTAAAATCTGCCGGGTTTAATGTTGATGTGGTTTCCAACGGAAAAGAGGCATTGGAGAAATTTCGTCAGAAACAATACGACCTGATTCTGACTGATATCGAGATGCCTGAAATGAACGGTTACGAACTAGCCAAAAATATCCGGGACCTTGAAAAACAAACCCCACAGCGCACCCCGATTCTGGCCCTGACCGGTAATGACTTTGCATTGAGCGCAGCATCCGCGAGGGAGATTGGCTTCAACGGGCTAATGCTCAAACCCCTTGATCTGGCACTGTTTATCCAGAAACTTGCCGACCTGTCTTGACCATTGAGCTGAAAGTTTGTTCGCAGTGAGCGACCAGAAGATCGGGAAAGTTAAAAAAACAAAAAACACCCCAGGAAAAACCCGTCCGACTCGAAACATCAGTCCCCATCCCAAAAAATTCAAAACTTTTTAGGTATCGAAAAAACCTCTTTTTAAACTGTCCGTAGATGTCACACGTGGGGAGTAAAATACGATGCATGCGATGGACTAAGGGAGGCGCAAATGAATGAGCCGTTAAACAGTCTGTTTGGGGGAATCAGGATTGAGGCCAAGCAAGACTCTGAAAACATGATGCTTTTCTGTCTATTTGGCCGCCAGTTATTCCTGGGTTGACTTCATCACCCTGAATAACGCGCTCAACAATCATGAAATCGCCGGAATGGAAATCATAAATCATTTCAGAGCGCCCAAACACATGATCATACACAAAGCGAAGATTACTTTAAAAGGAGTCATCCCGAATGGAAAGATTGCGAAAGACTCTTGTTTACTGGTCCGAGAAGTACAGCGGAAAATTCCAGATCGAGGCCGAGCCTTTCGAAGGGGTCCCTATCTCCTCACGATCCACATTCCTGTACTCTTACAGCGCTTCACCAATGGTTCCGTGCAGCATGGATTATTCAGGGTGGTATCACATGCCTGATGCTTTTGACCTGGCTTCCTACCTGCGTTACATGATGTTTCCGATCTATTTTGCATGGGCTCTGGACATTGATCAACACCTGAATGGCCGAAACCTTATGCTGCCCATGGAGGAACTATTGGAAAAGGTTGATCCTGATGACATGGAATCCTGCGAAGCGATGATTTCGAGAATGAGGGATATTATCGGATTGCTGGATGAGGCTCTGGCGGCCAAAAACGACAATGAGGCTTTTCAACGACTAAAGGCTGTTGAAGCCCGGTTCAACAACGACATGGGAAACGCAGGCGGTTGGTCCTTCGAAATAAGAATCTACGACAATCCGGCCCAGGTAGGTGAACAGTTACTTGAAAGATATGATCCCAACGAATGGGTTGAAAAAGAAGAAGGCGATGAACAATCAGAAGAAGATTTCGAACGTCAGTTCGAAGACGACGAAGCCTATGAGAAACGTCAGCGCTCTGAAATGAAATCCATTTGTGAAAACGCTGCCAAAGACCCTCAAAAAGGCATGATACTGCTCAGGTTGATGAAAAGATCACACCTCGGTGAGGACTAAGAGTCTTTTGATTTATCCGACCGATAACCGGCCTTCTTCCTGCGGTACGCAAAATCACTCATGATCCTGACAGGAAGAAAGCCTTCTTTCCGAATGGGGGATTATATGAGCTGGATAGCGCTATTCATCATCGGATGGTTCATTTACGGCATCCTTACAAACTTTGGCCAGCATGAAGACTGATTCAGGGGCGGTTCACCTAACCATGTGAAACAGTCTTGCAAGCTGTGCGTGATAATGCACGGATCTGACAAATGTGGGTATGAGCATAAAAACCATCCCTCCCAGGAAGAATGAAAAAACCACATTTTGCCATGTCAACCATCCAAGTCTTGCCCATCTCATGAGCAGATATACCCCGCCGGGGATGTAAAACAACGAAGCCGTTACTACCCCAGGGGAATATTCGCCGCCGAGGAAGGTGGATGAAACATGCAGGAAGGAATTAGCCAGTATCCACATGGCCGCCGACATGCCAGCCCAAAGATATCTAGACTGATTCCGATAATAAAGATAACAGGCTGTAAAGACAAACACAAAAAACATGAAATTACCGATCAGGTTCTGTGTCCAATCGAAGTTCCCAAAATATCGGTTGCCCCATTCAACAAAACCAAAAGAAAATTCCTCGACCATGTGAATGGCGTAGAAAAAACAGACAAGAAAAATGGTCCCGGGCCTTTGATCTACCAAGGTTTGTTTCATCATGAATGCCCTCTAGTGTTTGGTTGGCCACCTGAAAAAACCGGCATTGTCAATCGCCATCCATCCATGATCAATCTCGGGGCATGAATCACCCCATTTATCGAGACTGGCGCAATTGGATCACTCCATTAAAATACGGGGATTTTTTTGTGAAACTAGCACCATCTAATTGATTGTCAAGTATTAATAAACGGATGCCTCATGTGTGGTGTTATCAAAAACAGCTTGACTAACATGCTTTATTAGTTTACTAAATAACGAAATAGTGGGCATGGAGGCCCCGAAGCCTCCGCTACATTAGTGGAATCCAACTTCCATCATCAATGAAAATGGTGTTGCAACAATGAACAGGTTATCGGTTGACAGTGGGAAGCTCAAAATGAAAGCCGAAGTATTCAAGGCCATGGGGCATCCTTTAAGGCTAGGGATAATAGAATTTTTAAGGGATGGAGAGAAATGTGTGTGTGAAATCGTTGAACATACCGGCACAGGAATGTCGAACATCTCCAAGCATCTGTCAGTGCTCAAAGCCGCCGGTATAGTGATGGACCGCAAGGACGGGCTGAAAATGATGTACAGCCTGTTGATGCCTTGCGCTCTGGAGTTTTCCTCCTGTGTGGAAGGAGTACTACTCAGACGATTGGAAACGCAGAAAACAGTTATGGTGGCCTGACGCTTTTTCCCGCGTACATCACATAACCCTGGCTCTATGCTAACGATATGCCCTCGTAATCAAGCAGGTAAGAAATGTCCACAGACAATCGGCTTTCCCGGTCAGATTTTTCAGATATCGACGCCTCATTTACAACCAGGACCAACATGATTAAAAAATCCCTCTTGAACAATCCGCTAATTGAATTTTGGTCCGACCAGTGGAAAGCGCTTGCAGCCATAATCGCGGTTTTCCTCGGGTGTTACTTTCTTCCGGTGGGATATCCACGATTTGACAATGCCGTTATGGAAGCCCTTTATCTTGTGAAGTGGTACGCTCAGGAGCATGTCCTTCTATGTCTTGTTCCGGCCTTCCTGATAGCTGGAGCGATAGGAGTTTTTGTAAGCCAGGAAGGTGTGATGAAGTATTTGGGGCCGACGGCATCCAGATGGATCGCTTATCCTGTAGCGTCTGTGTCAGGGACCGTTTTGGCCGTTTGCTCATGCACGGTTCTGCCGTTGTTTGCAGGCATATGGACCCGTGGCGCGGGGCTTGGCCCAGCGTCCGCATTTTTGTACTCCGGTCCGGCGATCAACGTTCTGGCCATCATTCTTACAGCCAGGATTCTTGGAATGGATGTCGGAATAGCAAGGGCTGCCGGCGCCATAGGATTCAGCGTTATCATCGGTTTGTTGATGCAACTGATATTCTGGAGAGACGAGGCTGAGCGGACAAGGGAAACCATGGCCACTATGGGACAGATATCTGACGACGACCGTCCTTTGTGGCAGACAGTCATTTATTTCGGGTTGATGGTGGGCATCCTCGTTTTCGCCAACTGGGGAAAGCCAGACACGGACACGGGTTTGTGGTTCAGCGTTTATTCATCAAAATGGTTTATCGTGTCGATCCTGGGGATTGCCTTCTCTGTGGTTCTCGTGGCCTGGTTCGGATTCTCCGCCATCAAGATGGGAGTATCTGTCATTCTGGTAATCGTGGCGGCGTGGTTTTTCCGCGGCGATCCCCTTGTTCCCTTCACTGTGGGATTTGCGGCCATATCTGTAATAGCGTCATCATCACCTGGCCAGGCGCAGGACTGGTTCAGTGAGTCGTGGGGATTTGCCAAGCAGATTCTGCCTCTGCTTCTGTTCGGGGTACTCATAGCCGGGCTGTTGCTCGGTAGACCTGACAAGGAAGGCCTCATCCCGAACGCCTGGATAGCATGGGCCCTCGGAGGTAATTCAATCGGGGCAAACGCCCTGGCTTCAGTAGCCGGCGCTTTCATGTACTTCGCAACACTGACCGAAGTTCCCATCGTTCAAGGACTTGTCGGAAGCGGTATGGGGAAGGGCCCTGCTCTAGCCCTTCTGCTTGCGGGACCGGCACTGTCACTGCCGAGCATGCTAGTCATCAACAGTGTGATGGGATTCAGGAAGACGGCGGTATTCGTCATACTGGTGTGCGCCCTGTCTACAATAGCCGGTGTTATGTTCGGGGCCATTGTGGATTAAGAGACCCTAAAAAAAACAACCACCTGAAAAATCATGGAGGACAAAGTGAAAGTAGAAATACTTGGGATTGGCTGCGCAAAGTGCCACAAGCTGTTTGAACTTACCAAAGATGTTGCCGCTAAAAACGGCATTGAGGCCGAAATAATAAAGGTTGAGGACTTGAAGGTTTTTGCAAATTACGGCGTTTTTATGACGCCTGCTCTTGTGGTGGATGGCGAGGTCAAGGTTGCCGGCAAAATGCCCAAGGAATCGGAAATACTGAACTGGATGAAAGGCTGATCCGCTAGGGATTCGCCCAGATGGGGCCTGGAAGAAAATCGAACGGTAAGTTGTGTTAGTTTAACAAATAAAACGGAGGTGTGCTCCAGGAATGAAAAGACTCTCACTCTGTATAGCCCTGGGATTGGCTCTGGCGTTGCTCGTTTATCCCGATCACTCAGCAGGATCGGAACCCAGGATTAATTTGCAGGCCCTGCTGGGAAAGAAAGTACCCATACTTCTCGAATTTGGGCGTGGCTGGTGCATCCCATGCAAATACATGAAACCGATCCTGGATGATATGGCAGCAGCCTATTCCGGTAAGGCGATTGTGCTGACGGTTGACATGGATGCCAACAAGGATCTGGTCCGTGAGTTCAGGATCAGAATGATGCCTACCCAGGTTTTTCTGAGCCCTGATGGCAAGGAGTTTTTCAGGAATGAAGGCACACTGGAAAGAGAGCGCATAAAGAAAATTTTCCTTGATATGGGTGTGATTGCCTCTTCAAATCAGGGGTCCGTTCCCGCTCAGCAGCAGGCCCCGGTCCAGGCCCCGGCCCACGCCCCAGCCTCAAGGTAAAGTTGACATGAGAGCAAAAAATCCGGCATTCATCCTTTGCGTGGGATCTCAATCTGGCGCGAGGGATTCAAACTTGGAGACAATGGATGGAATCAGTTCTTGAGATCGTTCAGCATTGGGTATCGTCCGGCAGTATCTGGCTTGCGGCCGGCGGATCATTCGTTGGGGGAGCGCTGACGGCCATGAACCCTTGTGTGCTCGTCATGGTCCCGCTTCTCATAGGATTCATCGGCGGCATGAATGAGGATATGACAGCGTGGAAGTCTTTTCTTTACACGCTAGTATTCATTATCGGGTTCAGTCTCGAACTGGCCGTTCTTTTCACTGTTGGGCTTGCTGCCGCTCCATTTCTCCAGTCCTCGTATATGGTGTATGTAGTCGCAGGCATATGCGTCCTGCTTGGATTGCATTTCATGGAAATTTTTCAAATCCGTTTACCCATTTCCCAGGACAGCATACCCAAATATTCCGGATTCCTCGGGGCCGCTTTGTTTGGCTTCATGTTCGGGTTGATATCTCTACCGTGCACAGGACCGGCTTTATTGCTTATCGTGAGCGTTATTCCGGTCAAGGGGGCCCTGTTTGGCGGAGCGATGATGCTTTTCTATGGAATAGGACATTGCCTGCTCATTCTCGCTGCAGGAACTTCTGCGGGAGCCGCAAGAAAGCTGCTCACATCCACGAGAATGCATTCAGCCGCCACTATGTTCAAAAAAGCCGCCGGAGCCCTCCTGGCCGGAGTTGGAATTTATATGGCCATAGGAGCCCTTATTCCAGGACTTGGCATCGGAGTATAGTTTTAAAGGGGGTGGGGCAGGGCTGTTGTCAACCACCCCCAAAGCAAATTCTGTCTCTGCAAGGGCGCTCACAAAGATCAACATCAGAAATTCCGGCAAAAAGAGTACCAAGGATCCTGTCAAAAGCGCTATTGGATTGCCGTGGCCCCAAGCCAGGATCATCATTGACTGATTTGCCGGTAAAAAAACCTGCTCTACCTATCGATCTTTTCAGTCCCGATCATATTCCCGTACCTGTCCCTGACTATGATCTCATCGCCTCGGCGTGTCCTGGTCTCCTCCAGGTTACCGTACCTGTCCCGCACTTCTGTCTGGCTTCCGCGATCCCTCCAGGTTTCAACAAGATTACCATATCTATCCCTGATGACCTTGTCGGCGTGTGCTGCCATGCTTCCCAGAACCAGAATCATCAAAACCATAATCGTCTTCATTATAACACCCCCTATTTCCTCTGAAATACCGCTGATCTCCATCATACGACACGAATGTGTCAT
>CALDNG010000365.1 GCA_937915285.1 uncultured Desulfomonile sp.
ACCACCGAGATCTACACTCTTTCCCTACACGACGCTCTTCCGATCTGACCTTCATATAGAGGGTTAACAAAACAAAAAGGGGGACCAAATTGCTAAAACAGAACTGGAGATTTCTTTCATTTCGCTGGTGGCTCGTTCATTTCCTGGGACTCGCCCTGCTTTATACTGCCGGTAGGCTTTGCCGGATATGGATGGGAGGTAATTGAGATGATCAGGAGCATAATGTTTCCCAGGATAGGTTGGTTCATCCTGCACGCAGTGGCTATTTCAGCTACATTCATCATCGGCTACTCCATAAGGTTCGGTTACGGCTAATGAACAAACCAGAATGCATTTATTTGTGGCTGGTTCAGGTCAGCATGGCTCTAGGCGCCGTCATGACTCACTACATTCTCCACCCGCCTCACCACGGAATCACATACTTTTGGGGAACCCTGTTCCCGGCTATTGACCTTTTCCTGGTGAGCGCCCTTTTCCTTAGCAGGTCAACCGCCGTATGGGGTCTACTGGCAAACAGCTTCCTGGCTTTCTTTGGAATTCTCATGATGTCGGACCTGATAGTTGTAGGGGCTATGAAAGGCTGGATAAAGACGGACTTTTTTGAAAATCCCCTAAGATGGATCATGGAGTCGATGTTTCCGAACGTCATGATGGCTGTAGCCGACTTTTTCGTTGGCCTTGCGCTCTATAATATTTCTGTTCAGAGTCGCCCGGCCATGAAACAGGGGGCATAGCATTTAAGGGCTCGCCGTGTGGATGGCCTTTTTGTGGCCTCCAGCAGGAAACGGAGCAATTATGAATGAGGTCGTCTCAACGAGTTGGTGGCATGTTACGATTATAATAACCCTTGGGTTCGCTCCCGGTTTTTTCTGGTTGTGGTACATTTATAGGAGAGACCTTGAACCAGAGCCCTTACATTTAATAAGGAACTGTTTCATAGCTGGTATGGGCGCAGTGATTGCCGTTGGCCTGCTTGGGGCGCCAGCAAAAGCCTTGCCCTCATGGGTCGTGGCAGTAATTGTAGCGCCGGTGATTGAGGAATGTATAAAATTTGGGGCCTGCTATGCGGTAGCCTACAGGGACAAAGATTTCAACGAACCCATGGATGGGGTGGTTTGTGCGGTCGCCGTGGCGCTTGGATTCGCCTCACTGGAGAACGTCTTCTACTTGTTTGACGCCATGAAACAGGGCATCTCATCTCTGACTTTCACCACGCTGGTGCGAGCGTTCTTTACCGTGCCCGGACACGCCCTTTTTGGAATCATGTGGGGATATGCTCTAGGCAGGGCCAAGTTTGAGGATCAACAGAGGGGCAGACGTATCATAGCCGTTGGACTGTTAACAGGAATAGCCGCGCACTCCTTTTTTAACCTCATGTGCGTATTGGAGCCGCTTTGGGCATTTGGGATGATGTTTTTCATTCCGGTGGCCTGGGGACTTGCAAACCGAAAAATACTTCGAGCCACAGAACTATCACCACATTCCCACATAACCAGATTGAAAGCAAAGGTGATAGCTCTGAAAGAAAGCCTGGCGCTGGGACCCAACTCGTCGAGGTGGTTCGACAACCAGTTCGTGGTGGTCTTATTGCTATTCTTCCTGTTCTTCCCGGCAGGTTTTTACGCTCTCTATAAAAACACCACCTTCTCTAAACCCGAAAAGGTTGCTTATGTCGCCTTGTGGTTTGTCTGCGCTATTTCATTCCAGGCATGGACGAAATAACTGCGACACAGCGGCTCCGACGCACTTGGTTTTTCTGTTTCGGCGAAAGATCATGGAAAACCCAATCATGCCAGAATCAAGTGCGCTGAAACTCCGATTCTTATTGGGCCATAACCCTAACATTACTCTGTGAATGTCCCTGTAGCCGTTGATCATCTAGGCGCCTTCAAGGGTGTAGGCTCTGAACATTCTTCCTGATGGAATTAAAATCAGAACCCCCTCTCCATCATGCCTTCGGTTGATTTTTTCCTACCACTCCATATACCGTCATAAGGATCATTATTCTCGGGATCAATGGAAAGCGAGAAAGCATCGGGTTGACCGTCCTCGAAGAATATTTCAACAATCGGCTCAAATTTTATGCTTAGAAATCGTGCGTTCCTTTCCAGCGTGAGTTGAGACCCTGGCGGAACATAGAGTCCTGCGGTGATGTGACCGCAAAAACCTGGATCTGCGTCAGTAACCCTAATAATGGAACCATTCCTGAATACCGTCGTGCGTTCTTTGATAACCCCTATTAACCAGGGTGGCATGTTGAGCTGTTCTACGGTTTGGAGAAGATAGTACCCCGTAGATAGCATCCAGCCCTGACCTATCCGAGGCATGGACGGACTTATCGGCAAGTGATCCGGCTTGATTTCAACTGTCGGAGGGGTTTTCCTCAAATTTACACCCATGAATGAACTGAAACTGTCCGAGCATCGAGCCAACGTGAAAACCGCGCTCAAGGTCAGGTCGACCTTTGAACCCTCAAATGGCTGGCTTCTGCGTTCCTCAGATAAAGGACTGATGAACGAAGGATCAATCTCAAGAAGTTGTCTAATGGTTGAAGCCGAAATTTTCAACGTAGCTTACCTCCATAAATATCAGGTTGTTCACCTGATCATTTTTTGCGTAAACAAAAATCACGTGGAGTATAGTTCTTACACTTTTCCGGATAGTATTGGAACAGGCTCCATTTTTAAGATGCCTGAACCGATGGTTCTTCTGAGTATTCCCGAAATCCTATCTAAAATATTGATAAGATATCAGTGGCTTACCTGTTTGATTCTTTTCCACTTATTAACATTCTAACAGCAGGGGGGAAAGCGTAACGAGCATTTCATCGCTGCACATCTGACCTCTGATGTGGGATGCTGTTTTAGGCTATCAACAGTGAATTTGAAGCTGCGGGGTCGATTTAAGCCCATCAGACGGTCAATTTTATACGGAGCCATATTCGGTGATGACAGCGCAAATTTTCTGCTGTCATTTGGCTAAGGGGTTTCGTGTATCAAGGGGATGACGGCCAAAGACCGCCCTCGATCACAAACCATGGGTAATTGACTCCGCCGTCGGTCTGTGGCCGACGTTGTTTTGTGAATATTCCCGTAGATGAGGCAATAGACATTCGTGTTTGATGATGCGGTAAGTCCAAATAAAATGCGGGGGATTCCGATCGGAACGGGTCTACAGACAGACGCCTGAAGCAACCCTCAACGTTTAAGCATCTATTTTTGTTAGAGTGTGAAGTGTGAAGGCTGAGAGGACAGAGAAATGATTGGCGAGGCAGATTGGATTTCATTTACATGGAAAATTTTAATTTGAGCGTTCATTGTTATCTAAACAAAAATAGAGTTGGAACTTGCGGACCCTTTATGGCGCTCATTCGAACTCTATGTTTAATATCTTTTTGATGTTTTTGGAGCGGGAAACGGGATTTGAAACCGATTCAACGCTTATAACCTATTGATATCGTTATGTTATTTATTACACTTTTTCCATTTGCATACAGTTTGCATACACCTGAAAAACTACATTAAGCCAAGAATGATATTAGTAAATTAATTATAGTTGAGAATTTACCGTATTTACCGTTTTACCGTATTTAATTAGTATTCTCAGCACATTACAAATTACGGTAACTTTTTTTTACCGTAATTACCGTAGAAGCCGTTACCTCTCCACAAAGTCCGGAGATCCATCGTTTAACTGTTAAGGCAACAGAGCTCCAAGCTATTTGCTCCACGACCAGTCCAGGGCGTTGTTCCTGCCCCGATCACGTTCGGAAGCTTGTTTCTCCTCGATCTTGTTCCACACCCTTGACGTAACCACTTCAG
>CALDNG010000366.1 GCA_937915285.1 uncultured Desulfomonile sp.
CATTAAGCTGGTCGTAACTTCCGGTTTCGAGAGCCAAATCAAAAATACCGTACTGTGAACTGTTGATCTTGGCCCTCTGTAATGTCGCCATTCCCCCGCCCATTCCCAACTCACTCCTGAAAGTGCTTGAGATACCACCTGGAGGCAACAGGGGCCCCATGAATTTCTGGATTGAGTTCATAGGCAAGAGAGAACCTAAACCAGAATCGGGGAACTGCGCGTGTGCGTCCCGTTCGCCTGATCCAAAAAAAAGGACGAACGAGACGACAATTATTAATATGGGCTTATAGATGGGGACTTTTCCCATGAGGCCCTTCTAGTCCATGATAGATTAATTACTAGAGGGGATTTAATCACATTTGAGCTTGTCTCGTCAAGCTAATTGACGATGTAAGGGGGCCTACATTAGTCCTTTCGAGGCCAGCATGGAGTTAGGCGAAACAATATGTTTTTCAAACCATCGCGGCGCCTGCGAATCCTTGAGTGCGATTCCGATGAGTTCCGTCAGATAGAGAATCGGCATGCTATAATTTTTGCCTGCCAGTTTCGATATGTCTGCCTGACGGGTATCCAGGTTTGCCTGACACATGGGACAGAGCGTCACGATTGCATCAGCCTTGACCGCTATGGCCATGTCTATGATTTTTCTGGAAAGCTTGAGTACCAGGTCTGTCCTGGTTACGGCCAGTGACCCTCCGCAACAGTCTGTCTTGTAAGGCCAGCTAAGAACCTCTGCCCCAATGGTCTCCATTATCACGTCCATCTGCCTGGGGTTTTCCGCATCATCGGGTTCAACTACTTCGATGGGTCGAACCGCCAGGCATCCGTAATAGGTGACTACCTTCAGACCCTCCAGAGGCCTGGAGCTTCTTTCCTTGATTCTCGCAAGGACGTCCTGTCTGTAGAGCATGTCTATGCCGGACATGATGCCTATCTCGCCCTTGAACGGAAACTGTTTTGAAAGATAGTCACTTTCAAGGATCCTTCTCGAGGCCGCCTTCATGCGGACATGACATCCTGCGCATGGCGCCACCACATCCCGTCCCAGCCTTTCTGCGGTTATGAGATCCCTGGCGGGTAAAGCCGCTTCCAGGTATGAATCCACCATGTGAGCGGACGAAGCTCCACAGCATGCCCAATCAGGTAATTCCTTCAGCTTCACTCCGAGCTTCTCTGATACACTGCGAAAGGATTCATCCAATTCCTGGGCGGAACCCTTCAAGCTACAACCGGGGTAATAAGTAAATTCCATCACGCTTCCTCATGAGCCAGAATGAAAAAAATGGCTGTCGCCGAAGCGCAGCCGTTGCATGGTCATAAAGCAGTTGCCAGTTTTATTTCAAACCGGATTTCTTGAACACCTGTCTGACTTCGCTCAAGCTGCCCGTTTTCTGCGGAAGAAGATGCAACTTACCTTTCTTGAACATCTGCATGCCCAATTCCATGTCATCGAAATACTTTTTGGTCCGCAATTTGTACATTCCGATAAGGAATAGTTCGTAAACCCGACCGAAGGTCTTGATGGTATCCATGAATGTCTTGTGGAATACAGGAACCGGAGATCCCTTTGTATCCATTTTGTCTCTAAGTATCTGGTGTCTAATGGGATCGAGCAGGGCGGGGACGTCAATACCGTTAGGGCATCTGGCGCCACAGGTATGGCAAGTGAGGCAAAGCCAAATACTTTTTGAAGCAGCAATTTTGTCAAGATCGCCCAGAACTGCCAATCTGACCATTTGATGGGGCATCAGATCCATCTCAGAGGCGACCGGGCAACCGGCTGAGCATTTGCCACACTGATAGCACTGGTTGATAACCGACGCCAGATCGGCCGGAGGCGCCGCTACTCTTCCCGATGAGGTTGCATAACCTGTCTGAAGCATCTGTTTCTCCCTTTCGGATCCTGAAAGCTTGAGGCGATTGTGTTCCTCTTCAATTTCGGTCCGACAATAGAGCGTGTAACTCATAAAAACGGTTTCTGTTTAAATATTTTTTTTAGGACAGGAGACTTCTCGAAGCTCCTGTCCCTGAAATCCACCCATCTTGAGGCTACCATGGGCTAACCTCTATGACGCTTCTCCCAAGAGGGCGTCGATTTCCGAGAACACCTGGTCATCACGGAAATGTGAAAGGTCAATGGCGTTACCCGGACAAACCGAAGCGCATATTCCACATCCCTGACACAGAGCCGGGACGATTTCGGCCTTGTGGTCCTCGTTAATGAAAGGCGCTCCGTATGGGCAAAGCCTGACACAAGTCAGACAGACTGCGCACTTGTTGGGATCCACCTTTGAAATAACCCCAGGGAATGTCATCTTTTCCTGACTCAACAGTATCGACGCACGCTGTGCGGCGGCTGTCGCCTGGGCTATCGATTCATCAATCGGTTTTGGATAATGTGAAAGTCCAGCTAGAAACACACCCTCAGTCGTGAAATCGACTGGCCGCAGTTTCATGTGGGCCTCGACAAAGTATCCGTATGAATTTACCGTGACCTTGAACTGGCGCCCAATCTTGTGGTTTGTTTCCGCCGGCTGTATTGCAGCGGCGAGGGTTAACAGGTCGGCCGGAATGGTAATTTCCTGATCCAGGGCCATGTCCCTGACCTTGACCAGCACCCGGTCTCCCGAGGCCTCTACAATAGGCTTGGCGTCGGTATCAAACCTTATGAATATGGTTCCGGCCCTCCTGGATTCGGCATAATACTTCTCCAGTAATCCGTAAGTCCTCAAGTCCCTGTAAAGAACATAGACCTTGGCGTCAGGGCTCAGTTCCTTCAGTCTCTCCGCCAGCCTGACCGAACCGGCGCAGCATATCTTCGAACAGTATGGGCGCTCCTCACATCGGGAGCCTACACACTGTATGAACACAGCATTTTTTATCTTCTTCAGACTGGGGTCTCCAGCCAGAATGCGCTCTTCGAGTGAATGCTGTGTCTCAACCGCCTTATGCTCACCATACAGATATTCAGTCGGTTTTGATTCAAGAGCGCCGGTCGCGATAATGGCCGCTCCAAATTCTATTTCAGTTGGCTCTGATCCATTGGTAAGTTTTGCAATCTTTCCTTTGAAATGACCAACATGCCCGGACATATCGCCAAACTCTGAATTCTTGAATATTTCAATTTTGGGGTGTTTTTCAACCCTTGATGTCAATTCCTCTACGAAAGGTTTGACCATCTCACCATGGATGGTTTTTTCTATGGATTTAGCGTTTCCACCGAGCCCGTCGCCTTGTTCCACAAGAAAAACCTTGAACCCCTGATCAGCCAGGTTCGCCGCCGATGTCATTCCTGCAACGCCACCGCCAATGACCAGAGCGTTCGGAACAACCTCCATCTTTGATTTCTGCAGCGGTCTCAAGAGCCTGGCTCTGGCGATAGCCATTCTGGACAGGTCCATGGCCTTTATGGTCGCGTCCGGCTTGTGAGTGGCGTGAACCCATGAGCACTGGTCACGAATGTTCGTCATGGTGAAGAGGTAAGGATTGAGTCCCGCCTTCTCCATTGTGAGCTGGAACATCGGTTCATGAGTCCTCGGGCTGCAGGATGAAACCACAACCCTGTTGAGATTGTGTTCCTTGATTATGTCAAGGAATTGCTCCTGGCAGTCCTGAGAGCATGTGAAAAGCTTCTCATCCGCGTAAACCACGTTTGGGAGCGTTTTAACGTGCTCAACCACCTTGGGGACGTCTACCACGTTGGCGATGTTGATTCCGCACCTACAGATGAATACCCCGATCCTGGGTTCTTCTCCTGACACATCACGTTGTGGTGGAAATTCCTGCTTGGTGGCGAGGGTGTTCCTGGCAGGGTAGAGCAGTCTTGATGATGCTCCAGCCGCTGCTGATGCTTCCATGACAGTTTGAGGTATGTCCTTGGGGCCCTGAAACATTCCGGCCACGAAAATTCCGTCACGATTTGTCTGAACCGGTTCGAAAGACGAAGTCGAACAGAAGGCCGAATTATCAAGCTCGATTCCAAGCTGTTTGGCCAACTCGATAGATTCTTCCGATGTCTTCAGACCAACCGCCAGGACAACCATATCGAAGGTTTCGGTTATCAGGTTCTGGGTCTCATCCAGGTATGTAATGTGCAAATTGTTTGTCAGAGGATCTTCAATGACTCTGGATACCATTGACCTGACAAAGCGAACCGTTCCCGAATTCTTGGCCCTCTCATAGTAAGCGTCAAAATCTTTTCCATAAGCGCGTATGTCCATATAGAAGATCGTGGGCTCAATATTCGGGTCGTGTTCCTTGGCGATTACCGCTTCCTTTATTGAGGCCATGCAGCAAATTGAACTACAGTGAGGCATGCCTTTCTGCGGGTCGCGAGAACCAACACACTGGATCCAGGCTACTTTCTTCGGGTGATGGCCGTCTGAAGGTCTCTTGACCTCTCCGGCGTTCGGACCGGAAGCGCTCAGTATGCGCTCGAACTCCATGTTCGTGACTACATTCGCGGCTGTTCCATACGAGAATTCGCCCCTGACCTTGGTAGGATCGAGCATCTCATAACCGGTGGTCAGGATTACCGTTCCAACATCGAATTCGAGTATTTCTTCTTCCATGAAGTGGTCGATGGCCTGGGCAGGGCATGCCTTCACGCACTCCATACATTCCGAACAGACACCACAATTGAGGCATCGATTTGCCTCCCTCAAAGCCTCTTCCTCAGGGAACGCCAATTCAATCTCATCGAATGATTTGCGCTGAGCAACCGATATTTCAGGCGCAACAGCCCGTTTCTCGGCCTTCATCTCTGGAATCGGCGGATATTGTGGATTCTCAGGAAATGTCACCGGCCTGTATGCCGTCATGTCCCATCCATTGATGTGGCGGTGCATGGATTCGGCGGCTTCCTTGCCCGCGGCAACGGCCTTGACAACCATCGAAGGACCTGTCACCACATCTCCACCGGCAAACACTCCCTTGAGTGTAGTTTCAAGCGTCACGGGATCAACTTGCAGCCGTCGATTGGCAATAGTAGATATTCCGGAAGGTTCAGCAAACCCCAGGTCCGCTACCTGTCCGATGGCCATGATGACCGTATCGGCCTGTATGCCCATGGAACATTCGTCATCAAAGCCAGGGTTGAATTTTCCCTCCTCATCAAATACGCATACGCATTTTTTGAAGCATACCCCCTGGATTTGGCCAGCAGACTCTGTAAGTGTGACATCCATGGGGCCCCAGCAGTTTTCGATAAGAACGCCTTCTTTCTCGGCCTCTTCAATTTCCCACGCATGGGCAGGCATTTCATGGCGATCCTCAAGACAAACCAGGTGAACTTCCTCGGCGCCTATCCTCTTGAGGACACGAGCTGTATCTATGGCAACGTTTCCACCGCCGATTACAACAGCCTTTTTGATGCCGTCGAATTTCTTTCCAAGGGCCTGGTCTCTGAGGAAATCTACACCCTGCATTACTCCCTGGGATTCTGTTCCCGGTAGGGACAGCTTGGCCCCCTCTGAGCATCCGATGCCAAGGTAAATCGCCTTATAGCCTTCTTCCCTAAGACTCTCTATGGTGACGTCCTTGCCCAGGGCTGTATTGGTCTTTACCTCGACCCCCAGGCTCAGGATGTGATTGATTTCCTTGTCCAGCAATTCGCGTGGCAGTCTATACTCGGGGATACCCACCCTTAGCCAGCCGCCCAGCACCGGGCCGGCCTCAAAGATGGTGACCTTGTAACCGTTTAGCGCAGAATAATAAGCAGCCGACAGACCTGAAGGGCCTGACCCGATTATGGCTATTTTGTCTTCCCTTGGCACTATTTCGGGTATGGTCAAGGTGGAGTAGTCAACCTGATCGGCCGCGAATCTTTTCAATCTGCATATGGAGATCGGAGCGTCTTTCTCGCCACGTCTGCAGGCTGTCTCACATGGATGTGGACAGACGCGTCCGAGGACCCCTGGCAGGGGCAGATTCTTGTATATTAATTCGACTGCTTCCTTGTACTTGCCCTTGCTGATTAGGGCTACGTAGCCCTGAACATTGATATGGGCCGGGCATGTGGCGACGCATGGCGCCCTGTCTCCCTTGTCTATGACAAAAGTCTGAGGAATAGTCTGAGGAAACAATCTGTAGGTAGCTGATCTCTTGCTCAATTCCTGATCAAACTGGTTCGGCAGCTTGACTGGGCAAGCCGTGGCGCAATCACCGCAGGCTTTGCAGCGATCTTTCCTTACATATCGTGCCTTTTGACGAACCTTGACATTGAAATGCCCTACATTACCTTGTATATCCGCAAATTCACTGTAAGACAGTAATTCAATGTTTGGATTCTGGCCAACAGTGACCAGCTTGGTCGAGAAAATGCAGGTGGAGCAGTCATTAGTGGGGAAGGTCTTGTCTAGCTGGGCCATACGTCCACCGATACCGGTCTGGCTCTCGACCAGATAGACTTTATAGCCTGATTCCGCCAAGTCTAATGAAGCCTGGACCCCCGCAATTCCGCCTCCGACGACGAGGGCGGCGCCTACTACGTCCTTCGGTTGGGCCA
>CALDNG010000367.1 GCA_937915285.1 uncultured Desulfomonile sp.
GACGGATCAAAGGGGATCATCAGGAGCCGTCATGGATATTTTGTTTCCGGCAAGATTGACCAGTTGCACCGGGACATTCTTGACAATGCCGTTTTGTTGTCTTTCCGCGAGATAATGAACCAGCTACTGTCAGAAGATGAAGAAACAGTCGCTGGCTGGAAAAAGGATTTTCTCAATGCCCTGGGTCCAAACTGCCAGGTTATCATAGACATCATTCCTGAGCTTGAAATGATAGTGGGACCTCAGCCTGCGGTTCTGAAACTGGAACCAAAGGAATCCGAGAACAGGTTCAAAATTGAATTCCAGAACTTCCTTAGTGTCTTTTGCCGCTCTGAACACCCGATAACAATATTTTTGGATGACATTCAGTGGGCCGACATTTTTTCTCTGAAACTGCTCGAGTTCATGCTCTTTGATCCAGATACCAGGTTCCTGCTGGTGATTGTTTCTTTCAGGGAAGAAGAGGTCGACAAATCTCATCCTTTTGTTACAACCCTAAACACACTACGCGGGCATGACATACCAATCAAAACCATAAACCTCCAACCATTGTCCAGGGATACCACCGGGGTTCTTGTTGCAGACACACTCAGAACGGGACCGGATTCGGTTCGCGACCTTACTGAACTCATCTATCAGCGCACACAGGGCAATCCCTTTTTCCTGAAAGAATTCCTTAAATCGATTTATGATGAAAGGATCATAGAATTTGACCAATCTTCAGGTTTGTGGAAGTGGGAATCTTCTGGGGTAGCCAGCAGAGATGTTACACGAAATGTTGCGGCGCTTCTCGAGGACAGAATTGGTAAATTACCTTCGTCATGTAGAGATTTGCTGAAACTGGCTGCGTGCATGGGAGCCAGATTTGATCTGGAGTCTCTGGCCTGGGGGAGCGGCGACCCCCCCTCTGTTGTGGCCTATAAACTAGCGCCGGCAGTCGATCAGGGACTGATTCACCCGCTTGATGATGGTCATCGCCTTGCGGAAATGGGGTTCGTGGATGAATCGAAAAATGTGAGGGTTGAGTACAAATTTGCCCACGACAGAATACAACAGACATCCTATTCATTAATCCCCGATGGGGAGAAAGGACTTTGGCACAAGAGACTAGGGAATGGCATTCTGAGTCATGTGCCAAAAGATGCCTTTGAAGGAAGAATGTTTGACATTGTGACCCACCTCAACCTGGCTTCTCAGCAAGACGACCCACTGGAAAACAGACTACAGCTTGCGGAATTTAATCTGAAAGCAGGCCGCAAGGCCAGAGAATCAATTGCTTACGAGATAGCGCTCTCCCACTTTCGAATCGGGGCTGAAGTTCTGGGAGATAGAGGCTGGGATAACAATTATGGCTTGATGCTTGATCTGTTGACCGAGGCCACTACCGTCTCGTTCCTGGCGGCAAGATTTGATGAAATGAACGAGTTTGCTGCACAGGTAGTGAAACATGCTCGCAACGTCCTTGACAGTGTCAATGTCTATGAAGTCAGGATTCAGGCTCACATTGCCCAGAACAGAAGGCTTGAAGCAGTCCGTACCGCCTTACCAGTGCTACGTCTTTTGGGTGAAAGATTTCCGGATCGTCCAGGCAAGATTAACGTCATTTCACAGATGCTGATGACAAAACTGATTCTATGGCGCAAAGACCTGGAACACCTCTCAGAGCTTCCCGGAATGACAGACCCACGGAAACTGGCAGCGATGAGAATCTTTCGTAGTGTCATTTCTGCCGCCTATACCGTTGCTCCTGAAGTTTTTGCGATCATGATTTTCCGCATGGTCCGAATATCTGTCCGTTATGGATTGGCAAGGGAATCCGCTCTGGCATTTGCAGCCTATGCCATGGTGATGGTAGCCCTGATAAACGACGTAGATTCATGTTCAAAAATCGGCGACTTAGCCATGAAGATGGCCATGAATCCATATTGCGCAGGGGACAGGACCAGGGTCACTTTTGTTTTTTATTCATTTATCAAGACCCGAACCCAAGCGACCCGTGATGGATTGGAAGGACTGATTCAGAATTATAGACTCGGACTTGAACTGGGAGATTTTGAATATGCAGCGGTTAGCGCCGCCTTCTATTGTACACACTCTTACGGAGCCGGCAAAGAGTTGCCTGATCTCGAGAAAGAGGTTTCTAAGCTCGCCAGGGCCATCGGAAGGATGCGGCAGGATACAACACGGTTTCTCGTTGAGGTCTATCATCAGGAAATTCTGAACATGATGGAACCCTCTGAAGATCCGTGTCTACTAAGAGGGGACGCCTGCGATGAGGCAATTATGCTTCCATCCCTGACTGAGGCCGGGGAAAATTCAATACTGTGCGCCATCCATGTTCAGAAGCTCCGTCTCTGCTACCTGTTCCGGGACTATTTGACAGCGATCCACAACTATGAAATGGCCCGAAATTACCTGGAAGGCGCCAAAGGCTCAATGTTGGCGCCCATAATAATGTTTTACGGCTCTCTGGCGCGTCTGGCGGTATTCGACGAATTAGACCATAACAAACGCAAAGAAGTCATGAAGGAGGTTTTGCGCAACCAGAGAGATCTCAAACGATGGGCGTCATCAGCCCCCATGAATTTCTTGCACAAGTTTCATCTCGTGGAAGCCGAACGATTACGTGTGCTTAAACGAACGCACGAGGCGATGGATCATTTTGATCTTTCCATCACCATGGCTAAAGAGAATCATTATGTGAACGAACAGGCCCTAGCCTATGAAAAGGCAGCCATGTTTCTGATCTCCCTGGGTAATCTGAACCGGGCGCGTTACTACCTTGAGGAGGCCATAAATTGTTATGTGATCTGGGGAGCGGGCGCCAAAGTAAAAGACCTCGTGGACAACTATTCCGAATTAGTTGGTATGAGTCCTCCCGCTTTTCGTTCCTCCCCTGACATTCACCTAGGGGAGGTTAAAGGGCAGGATCTCGATCTGACAGCAGTAATAAGGGCATCACAGAGTATATCCGCAGAGATAGTTTTTGAAAAACTACTGAAGAAGCTCATGAACATCGTAATTCAGATCGGTGGGGCTGAAAAGGGTTTACTGCTGATGGAATCCGGAGGCTCCCTGACTGTTCAGGCCGAGGCCTTCAGCGTGCCGACGCATGAATTGGAAAGACATCCTGAAGGTAATGACGCAGACAACGTATTCTCAAGCGCAATCGTAAATTACGTTTCAAGGACGAAGAGGCCCCTGATACTTGATGACGCCGCGAACGATCATATTTTTTCGAACGATCGTTATATCAAATACAGATCACCCAAGTCGGTTTGTTGTATTCCGGTAATGAGCGGCGGTCAGTTGACCGGAATCCTGTACATGGAAAACAACCAGGCCAAGGGAGCCTTTACTTCTGGTCGGCTTGAAATGTTGAATGTCCTGGCCACCCAGGCGGCAACATCCATACAGAACGCCACCCTTTATCGGAACCTGGACGAGAGCGCCAGAAGGTACGAGTCACTGTTCCAGAATGCTCAGGAAGCCATCTTCATAACGGATCAGCACAAACTTAAATTTTGCAATCCAAGGACAGTCGAATTAACGGGTTATAGTCTGGAGGAGTTGATCGACAAAGACATAACGGACATCATTTTTCCGGACGATCTGGACAAATTTGCAGGCGCCCAGTCTGCGAGCCTTGCTTCTTCATCAGGGCCGGCGACATCAAGCTTCAGGATTGTCCGCAGAGATCAGTCGATATTGTGGACACAGAACAATTGCGTTTTTATGCCGTGGGAAGGTCGGCCTGCCATACTCAACTTTTTGACGGACATAACCAGAATCAAACTCGCTGGAGACCTTCATGCCCGAACTGAGAGGCTAAAGGCGGTCGGTGAACTGGCGTCCGGGGTCGCTCATAACTTCAACAACCTACTCCAGGTCTTGCTGGGAGGGGTTGAAATATCTTTGATAGATCTTGACGCCTCCAGGATAGACAAGACCCGGCATTCTCTTGAACAAATGCGTAATTTTATAAAACTTGGGGCTGACACCGTAAAACGTCTGCAGAGCTTTGCAGGCATCAGGTCATCAAATCTCACCAGAAACCCCAAGGTCTTCGATCTGTCCCAGACTGTCTCTCAAGCTTGCGATATAACACGACCTCTGTGGAAAACGAATCTCGAAAAAGATGATCTAAGTGTCAATGTCAAACTCGACCTTACCGCCGGATGTTTAATATCAGGTATCGAGAGCGAATTTTTCGAGGTACTCGTAAATTTGATAAAAAATGCTGTCGAGGCCATGCCGCAAGGCGGAACAATATCATGTTCCACCAAAATTCTTGATGAAAATGTGATACTTGAGATTCAGGACACTGGCTCAGGCATTCCGGAATCTGAACTTCCAAGAATGTTTGAACCATTCTGGTCTACCAAGGGGGCTTCGGGAACCGGATTGGGGCTTTCCGTCAGCAGGCAGATAATTAGTGATCACGAAGGCAGCATTTCTGTCAAGAGTCAGGTTGGGTATGGCACATGTTTCACAGTCAGGTTACCACTGGTCAAGTTAGGTTCGATCGAAGTCGACTCCCCTAAAACTCAACCGGTAGGGCATCACCTGAAAATTCTGGTCATAGACGATTCCAGGCCCATAGTAATGCTGCTTGAGGACTTGTTCACAGCTCACGGTCAGACCGTTCTGGGAGCATGTTCCGGCGCCGAGGGACTGGAACTGTTTGGAAATAATGACGTAGACATGGTCATCTGTGACATTGGAATGCCTGACATGAGTGGCTGGGAAGTTGGACGAAGGATTGTCTCGATCTGTAATCAAACCTCGAAGTCCAAGCCACCATTTGTATTGTTGACCGGATGGGGTGGGCAACTCTTCGAGTCTAACAAGCTAAAAGAATCGGGAGTCGACGGGGTAATGGAAAAACCAGTGGATACTAAAAGGCTTTTCGAGTTACTGAATCAATTCACAGGAGTTGCATCGTCATTCTGAAATACCCTGATGATTTCAGAGTGTTAGAATCGAGGGGACTTTTCAAGACTGGAATGATCGAATTGCGCTCTCCACGTCCTCGTGTATGGAGAATACCCTGTGGAGACGGGTTAGCCTTAATAGAGTCAGAGCTTGAGGTGTTGGCCGGGCAATCTTTATGTCACCCTGATGTTTCATCACTATCTTTAGAGAAGACAAAAGTCCTCCAAGACCGGAGCTGTCTATGAACAGGGTGTTTTTCATGTCCACAATGAGGCGAAGCCCACCATTCTGAGCCAAATCCCTTACAACATCTTTCAGTTTCGGTCCTACAAGGCTATCCAGCCTCTCATCCGTCTCTATGATCGTAACCCCCTCTCGTTTTTCCACATTCATTTTTTGGACACTCCCGAAGAAAAACTTTAATCCAGCCGGTGCAGGAGCCCTATGGGGCCTGTTGAGTCTAAATTCTCAAACAACTGGACCGATCATGGCATGCAACTTTTCAGATCCAAGACCGATCTGATGCAATCGTTGAGTTGACTCGAGTCATATGGTTTCTCTACGAAACCTCGGGCTTTTTGTTCCAACATGCTTTTGACGTGTGAGTCAACAGAAAAACCACTAGCTATGATTACAGGAGCTTGCGGGTTGATTGCAAGTATTTCCTTAAGACACTGAACACCATCCATCTGGGGCATGATCAAATCCAGCACGGTGACTGAAATTTCATCTTTCCTGAGTCCATAAGTCTCAACAGCCTCTAGTCCGTTTCTGGCTGTTAAAACCTTGTAACCCGCTCGTTCAAGGATGGTTTTTGCTAGGTTTCTTATTTCATCCTCATCATCGACAAGCAGGACAGTTTCGTTTCCTCCCGGCATCAGAGTTTCCTGGGCCGGTAATTCCTGAACCTCCTGTTTTCGCGCAGCAGGCAGATAGATCATGAAGGTTGTGCCCTGTTCCGGTTGGCTCTCACATTGTATGTGGCCCCTCAAATGCTTTACGATCCCATAAATGGTGGCGAGCCCCAGTCCGGTGCCTTTACCGACTTCCTTGGTACTAAAGAAAGGCTCAAAAATGTGTTCGAGTGTTTCACTATCCATCCCGTGACCGGTATCACTGACGCGAATCAGAACGTAGTCACCGGGCTGGGCTTCAAGATTCTGGCTACAGAACTTCTCATCCAGCGTGACATTTGCGGTCTGTATTGAGAGAGTTCCACCTCCCGGCATGGCGTCTCTCGCATTTACCGCAAGGTTCATGAGTATCTGATCTACCTGAGTGGGATCGGCTAATATGGGGGCTAGGTCACCGCCAAGGCTCAAATCTATGCTTATGTTCTTAGGAATGGTGCGGGAGAGAAGACTGCCCAAGGATGAGATCTGCTGGTTTAAATCTATGGGAATGAACTTTGACTCCACCCTCCTGCTGAATGTCAGAAGCTTTTTAACCAGGTCGGCCCCACGTTTTCCCGCCTGCTGAATCTTGAAAACGTCCTGGTAGTCCGACTCATCTTGGGTTTTGCGGGCAAGAACAATTTCAGAATACCCGAGCACCACCTGAAGGAGGTTATTGAAGTCATGGGCGATTCCACCAGCGAGTGTTCCAACGGCCTCCATCTTCTGAGCCTGCAAAAGTTGCGATTGCAGCTTCTCTTTATCTCTCTCCGATTGCTTGATGTCTGTCATGTCAAGCGCAAACTGGAACTTCACATCCCGGTTATCCGGCCATTTTATAAGCCTTTCGGTTATGAAAAGGTGTTTCTTTAGACCGGGCGAAAACAATTCTCTCTGATGTGGTTGGCCCTGGAGTTCGACGACCTTGGACATGCTGCAATCATCGCATACGGTATCAAAGCCGTTGAGTCTTTCGTAACACAATCCGCCCTCGAGCTTTTTACCGTAAATTTCCTCGCTGAATTTATTGGCATAAAGAATTTCATAGGTCGTTGAATCTATCACCAGAATAAGTCCTGTGATGCTGTCAAAAATCTGGTGAAGTCTTATGTATGCCGATTTTAAATCATCTTCTGCCTTTTTCTGCTCGGTTATGTCGGTGGAAATACCGAGCAGGAACTGAGGTTCGCCTTTAGCGTCAACAACAGGCAATTTCTTCGTTCTTAAAATTCTAGTGCCTTTCAGCTTAGTATTGATCTGTTCATAATCAATCTCAGTAACCTTTTTGCCTGCAATGACCTGACGGTCTTTTGCAGTGAAAAAGTCAGCCTGTTCTTTAGTGAAAAAGTCGTAATCGTTTTTCCCAAGTAAATCATCTCGTGAGTACCCCAGCAGGTCTTCACCTGCCTTGTTGAAGCGAACAAATCTCAGGCTATCCACGTCTTTTACAAATATCATGTCAGGTATGTTTTCTACTATCTGTTCGAGGAAATGCTCACTTCTTTCCAGTTCGGCTTCGGCCTTTCTGCGATCTGCATCCTGTCTGTCCCTCTCTAGCCTGGCGTAAAGAACCGGGGCGATTTGGGAAGCCAACATTTCAATAAGTTGCGCATCCTCCTGAGAGTAGCCGCCGGGTTTGTTCGCGAGATTTATGGAACTGACAACCACGTCGTTGAATACTATTGGCGCAATGATGGTATTCTCGATTGGAAGATGACCTTGAGGAACTGAGAATCCTCCCTCGTTTCTTATTACGGTGTTTTTTTCCCTTATTGACCGGGCCCACCATCGGGTGAAATCGCCAAGCTTAAAGATTATGTCTTTTTCCGGGACATTGCATTGCGCGTTGAATATTTTTCTGGTTACTGCCGGGGCCACAAAATCGCCGTCGCTGTTGAAATAGCCAAAGATGCCTAACTCGCTGCCCGTAACCTCCAGGAGGAAGTCCAGAACCTCATTGTACATGCTCTCGTCACCAAAGCCCAGCAGGATGGTATTTAGTCTGTTTCTTGTCTCCAACTCCCGTAAGGAATTTCCCAGCGAAGTTCTTGTTCTGTAAAGCTCTCCGAGCGATTTCCTGAGTTTGAGCAGAGATGCAATCAATGTGCAAATGACTGCTAGCAGGAAGATGATCGCACTGATCGTTCCGATCGTAAGGGTTTTGTATTCTTCGTAAAATGATAACGGTTTATTTATGACAATGCTGTCGGGGGGCAGCGATTTCATGTCAACGCCAAATCGCTCGAGCTGTACGTGATCAAACATCCGTTTTGATACGCTCGACATCACAACCGGTATTGAATCGGCCTCCTCTCCCTGGAGGATGCGCAAGGCAATGTCAGCCACTTCTCTGCCGTGATCAAAGCCACTAACCAGTGAACCCCCGACTATCCCGTTGCCAAGGGCATTGAAATGGGTGGAATAGATGGGACGCGATGCAGCCGAGGTCAAAGCTTTGACGCTTTCTGAAAAAGAAGCGCTCTTGCCGTGTCGGTCACTGATAAATGACAGTATGAGACCGATGGTATCAGGCGGGAGAGAACGCATTTCCTGCGCGGCTTCTTCGAAAGTCATCGGATTTGAAAAAACAGCCAAAACCCTGCCGGAAAAGCCTTTAAGGCCCTCTTCAGCCTCCTGTCGCATTGCCAGACCGGTAACTGTATAATCATGCAAAACGAAGATCTTTTTGGTTTCCGGATGCAGATCAAGAGCCGTTTCTAGGGTTTTGGGGACATCCATGATCTGGGCTACACCCGTGACATTCTTGTGACCTTGCAAAATTTTGGGATTGAAGTTGTTGATACCTCCGAACACAATGGGTGTATCTCTGAACAATTCATCCCTGTGATTCAGTAGTAGACTCAGGGCAGGATCATCCAAGGCGATGACCAGATCCGGTTTCTGGCCCTCGTATTTCTCCTTTAGTAAGGAGTTCAAAACTTTCAGATTTTCTTCATCAGGGTTACGTTTCGCGTCAAGATGCTCAACCACGGGATCAATGGAAGGGTACAGTTCTTTCAATCTGGACAGTAACCCATCAAGTTCCTGACTCGACCATTCATAACCGTGATGATAGGAATCCAGTATTACTATTGTCGGGAGTTTAGCTTGCGACGCCGATACCTTTCCAGGCAGCGCGTTAAGCAAAGAGCAGACCAAAAGTAGTATGGCCAGATATTTAGTTAGGCCTGCCGGTCTGTCGGAGGCGTTCAAACAACCATGCGAGAATGGCTGGGTTGCGGACAATCTATGGCCCATCCAGAAAATCCTTGCTGTGGCTCTGAGAAAATCGAATTCTAAGTCCATCAGAGATGTTTATGCGTCAATGAAAAGCCTCATGGATCAGAGTGAGTGGACCTGTTTTATGCTTCATTGGATTCAAAGACAGGCCTTCCACCCACATATGTAGCCTTAGGTTTTATTTGCGCCAACTGTGAGGCTGATGACACTTGACGCAAATCCTTGTTCCATATTACAAAATCAGCTTTTTTGCCGACCTCCAGTGACCCGAGGTCCTTTTCGTCAAATCCAGCGTATGCAGCATCGATAGTATGACATTTAAGCCCTTGCAGGAAGGAAATTTGCTCCGATCGTTGAAGTTGTTTTCCTTTCTCCGTTTTTCTCAGCATCGCCGTTCCAATACTGTCAAAAGGCCTGTAAGAAGGGAAAGCCGGAACATCAGCCCCGAAACAGATGTGAGCGCCTTCCTTGATGAAAGAAGCTACCGGGATTATGGATTCAACCAGCTTCCTGTCTGATTTGACCAGGAGTTCATCCCCTCTAACAATTATCATTTCGGGTTGTGAACATACTGGGGTTCCATATTCGGCAGACCTCCGTATGGAATCCATTTTGCGGAATGGGAAATGTTCTATCCTGTGGCGTCGACGCCTGCATTCAGAGGGAGAACCACATGCTTTGAGAAAAGCGTCTAAAGTTAAATCAACGGCCTTGTCGCCCACGGCATGGACATCAACCTGAAAGTCAGCCTTGTGAATGGCCTTTATTATTGCCTCAAACTGGTCCTTTGGGTGCATGGGTTTAACAATATGCTCCCTGTTCGGGTCCAAGGGCTTGTACATTACTGGGTACCCGTCAATGGCAAGCTTTACACCCTGAAGTCTCAACATGGGAGACTGGTAGCGTCTAACCCTCTTCAGCAATGTCATGCAGCGTTCCAGGTTAGGCGTATATGGGTAAACCCTTACCCGGATCGGTAGCGAGGAGCGCCTTTCCATCTCGACATAAGTCATGGCCTTTTGCGCCGGGATGAAATTGTCATGAACGCAGGTAACACCACTTTCGGCAAAAAGCTTCATCGCCCATGCCGCCGCCTCAGTCTCCTGTTGATCAGTCATGGGTGGTGTATACACTGAATAAATGGCTGGGTAGTGAACAAGAATACCATTGGGTAATTTGTCCTTTCCCCTGAGGTAGACCGATCCGTAAGGATCCTCAAGGTCAGACCTATACAAATCCGCCTTCTTGAGAGCCAAGGTGTTGGCTACACCGAACTGACCGCTCCAGTGTATTATAAGCACAGGAT
>CALDNG010000368.1 GCA_937915285.1 uncultured Desulfomonile sp.
GCTCCGGCCTGTTAAGTTTCATCAGCACTCGTGTTAACCCCTTGGCCGGGTCTGATCTCCTGTAACCTGCTATCCTTACATCAAAGAAGTTTCTACGCTCTGAGGGAAGAAGACCTGCCCTGATTTCTTCCGTAATTTCAATGGCGCTTTGATAGAATTCACGGGATTGCTCAAATTGACCCAACAATTCATGTCCTCTCCCCGCGCCCGTAAAAGCCACAAAAAGGTCATCAACCGATTTTGTCTTTTTTGCCTCGGAAATGGCTTTTTCGTAAAATGTTACAGCAGAGGAATAATTTGAATCAGCCAGGGCCAATCTACCCTGCAGGCACTGATCTTTGGTCTTGTTGACCAGACTTCTGGCCATTTCTAAATTTCCCATTTCCAAATATAGGTTGGCAAGGGCAGTCTCGGACCTGATGGTCGGTGTCTGCAGGCTATGACTGATTTCAAGGGATTTTTTCAGTGAGTTCACAGCATCGTCAGTTCTGCCCATTAACGCCTGTAGCTCTCCGATTTGTCTGAGTGCGCTGCCCTGAGCATCCACGTCCCCGATACTGATCTTGATCTCCAGGGATTGGTTACAATTTTCCAGGGCCTTGGCATACTGGCCGGTCGAAACATAAACATCGGCAATGTTACTCAGCGCATAACTTTTTCCTTTGAGATCACCAATGGATTCTTTGATGTCGAGACATTCCCTGTGTTTTTCCAAGGCCTTCCTGTACTGTCCCATAATTCTCAACACAATCCCAATGTTTCCGAGGCAATTGGCTTCCCCATCCCTGTTCTGTATCTTTCTCTGGATAAGAAGTGAATCTTCATAATAGTCTACGGCCTGGCTGAATCTACCGGTTTCTTTGAAGACAATCCCAATATTGTTCAACGTGGCGGCCTGCAGGCTGAGTTCCCCTATCTGGCGAGCCTTATCCAAAGCGAGGTTGTTAAATGTCAGGGCTTTTTCATAGTCGCCACACTGATGGTGGGTAAAAGCCAGGTTGTTTAACAAAGACGCCTGTCCTCTGATATCTCCAAGTTTTACCGCTATCTTTAGCGCCTCATCATAATAATCCAGGGCTTTTGCGTACTGGCTCAAGCCCTGATATACATTACCCAGATTTCCCAAGGACTCGCCGATTCCCTTCTCGTCTTTTGTTTTGCGGCTCATTTTCAAGGAGGATTCGATGTATTCCCTGGCTTTGAGGTAATCCCCCATGGATCGATAACAGTCTCCAATGCTATTCAGTGTGTCAGCCTCGTTCCTGGCATCTCCTGTGGCTTTCTTGATGGGCAGTGACATTTCAAAGTATTCAATGGCCCTGCGATAATCCCCCATGGACCTGTAAATAGCTCCGATATTGTTCAGGGCAAACCCACTAATTTTTTTGTCATCTCCAACTGTCTTGACTAGGACAGCCTTATGTAAATATTCCAATGCCTTGGGATAATCAGCTAGACTCTTGTAAACGGTTCCTATCTGGTTCAAAGCGTATATTCTTTTTGAAGATTTTGTCTTCTCAAAAATAGAAAGCGCTTCCTCATACTTTAGCAGCGCCTTTTCAATATCCGCTTTGGTTTGCGCTTTACTCTGGATTCTGAACCCCTCGCTGTACAACTGTATGCCCTGCTGCTCAGACTGAGCCGACACTGGCACTGAAAACAGAAATAGTAGCAAAATTGCCATAAGCGCACTTAAATAGCTTCTCATCATGGAAAAAACCTCTGCTGGGTCAGAATCTTATGACTGGATTCAATTCTACAACTCATCCAACGGGTACATTCAAAATGTCTTTTTCGTCCAGAACCTTTCTCACTGTTTCCAGGACATTTTTTAAATCGAAAGGCTTTGATATATAGGTCTTTGCTCCTAGTTCGAGGAGTTCCCTAACTCGAGCCTCGGCTCCATAGCCGCTGGCAATTACCACTTTTGCGATGCGGTCAAGACGTAAAATTTCTTCCAGACATTGCCGCCCACCCATGACCGGCATGTTTACGTCCAGGACCACCAGGTCAATGTCTCCTCCACGATCACGATATATCGAAAGGGCCTCTGCGCCATTTTCGGCGGTAAGCACCGTATATCCTGCCTTTCTGAGAACTTGAGACCACAGGGACCTTATTGATTCTTCATCATCCACGTAAAGAATTGTTTCATCTCCACCACGTAATTCAGCGGGTTCCAAAGCATCTGACTTCTCAGAACCTGATTCATCGGCTACTGGAAAAAACAGGTTGAAGGTCGTCCCATGGCCCGGTTGAGTTTCGCAGCTTATGTGGCCATTATGGCCCATTATTATACCGTGAACTATTGATAAACCCAGGCCTGTCCCTGATGTTCCTTTTGTGGTGAAGAACGGTTCAAAGATTCTGTCCACAAGTTCCTTTTCTATTCCTGTCCCGGTATCAGACACCGATAGTCTTACATACTCTCCGGGATTTATGTCGATTCTCCCAAAGGCGTCTGTCTCCCTTAGAGTCACATTCGAGGTTCCTATTGAAAGCGTTCCGCCTTTAGGCATAGCGTGGCTGGCATTAATGCATAGATTCATCAATGCCTGCCCTATTTGGCCGGGGTCACCTTCAACGACATGCAAGTCAGGCGAGAGACTTGTGTCTATCCTGATCATCCTTGGAATTGTCATGGACAGCATGTTGACGATGTTTTCAACTTCCCTGTTTATTTCTACGGGCCTGAAATGAACCTCCTTTTTCCTGCTGAATGTCAGCAGTTGTCTCACTAGTTCAGATGCTTTCCTTGAAGCGTCAGCTATTCGCAATAATTCGCGATGATCTGAATCCCCCTCAGGGTGCCTCAGCAGCAACAATTCTGAATAACCTGAAGTTACTGTCAGAAGATTGTTGAAATCATGAGCGATTCCTCCTGCCAGGTTTCCGATGGCTTCCATCTTCTGGGCGTGCAGGAGCTGTGAGCGTAACTCTCTGGCTTCGCTAACATCAGTCACAAAAATAAGTCCGCATCTTTGTCCCTTGTGCTCAATTACTGAAGCCCAGACGCTCATGTCAAATATTTTGCCGTTCCTTCTCAATCCCTTTGATTCATAGTTTGAAGGTGAGTCCTTTCCGGCAATTCGTTCCCTGTGAAAGTTGACAAGCATCTCACGGACTTCCGGAGCGATCAGCATTTCGATTGCCTGACCTGCAATGTCATCAGGAGAGTCATATCCAAAAATGCTGGCCAGAGCATTATTGCAGAACACGAATCTTGAGCCATCAGTTAGAGCTATTCCTATAGGCGAGGATTCTATTAGCACTCGCATCATCTGATCCGTTTCCCTGAGGGCCTCATCTTTTATGACCCTATCAGTCATGTCCTGGTTGATAACAATAGCTCCGTTAATTTGTCCTGATTTGTCACGGATAGGTACTGCGGAATTGAGAACGACCTTTTTATGTCCATCAAATGTTTCAATATCGATCATTTCCCCAATGGTGGTCTCACCGTATTTCACGGCTTTGTACAAGGCCCATTCCTCACGTTCAATCGGTTTGCCAGTGTCACGACGCCATGCCTTGTATTTATATTGTTGTTGAATTCCGGGAAATTCTTCGCATCCCCAAATCTTGTGGCCGGCAGGATTAACCTGTATGATCGTTCCGCTCTTGTCTGCTATCCAAACACCAAGAGGGATAGTCTGCAATACGGTACTGAGAAGTTCCTCATTCTTTCTGAGGCTTTCTTCAGCCTTTTTTCGATCCGTGATATCTATTGATAACTCGAACTTTACTTCCCTTCCATCGGGCCATGTGATCATTCTGTCAATGATCATGAAATGTTTGGAAACTTTTGGGAAATGGTGTTCCCATTCGTATGGCTGGCCTTTGAGGGAAATCACTTTTTCGTTTGGGCAGAATTCACAAGGAGTCCGTAATCCAACAAGTTGCTCGTGGCATATTCCCCCTGAAACATCCTTGCCGAAAAACTCTATGGCGTGACGATTGGCGAATAACAAATTGTGATCTTTAGGATCAATAACAAATATGAGCTGATTGATGCTGTCGAAAATGGAAAGCAGCTGTTCCCTTTCAAGTTTCAGTGAATTCTCGGTTTTTTTCCGCTCCGTGATATCAATTCCCATACCTACTACGCATTGGCGGCCTTCTAGTGAAACCAGTTTTCCAGTAAGTAAGAATGGCTTCTGAATCCCGTCTTTGGATGTGACAGAGGCTTCGGTTGTCACTTCGCCTTTTGTAAAGACCTCGTTAATGGCCTGCGCCACTGTCTCTCGATCTAAACCGCTAAAAAAGTCTATTGGTGTTAGGTTTGCGATCTCTTCATCAGAGAATCCCGTCAACAGCGACAGGTTCTTGTTCCACCTCAGAAACCTCAAATCCTCCCCAAACACATAAAAACTTCCAGGCAGGCTCTCTATTACAATCTGTCCAAAATTTCTCTCAGCCAGGATTTCCTTCTGTGCCAGAATCTGTTTTTTCTCTCGCTCCTGCAATTCTTCAGCCATGCGGTCCAGCGCTTCTCCAAGAATGGCTAGTTCCCCCTGATCACTTGAAAGCCCGACACGTGTGTCCCATTTTCCCTTAGATAGGCTCTTTGTGGCCTGTACAAGTCTATTGAGATTGCCCAGTATGTATTTCTGGGAAAAAACAAGAGCCAGGATAATGCCAACTGTGTTGGCTAGAAAGAGCCAGACGAGATTTATCAGGACAGTACGGTCAATATTCTCCAGAACGGTCTTTCTGTCCACGCCAACGTAAACATAACCAATATTGGAAATAGGCCATAATGGATAGAATCCGTATATCTTGATCTTTCCATCCAGTCCAACTGCCTGCGTTACGCCCTGTTTCTGTTCCAGGACTTTTCTGACTATTTCATTGTCGGGGTTTGATGTCCCTGCCCAAAGTGAACCTTCCGAGCTTCTTCCTACAACTACTCCTTTTCCGTCAATCAGCGTAATGGTGGCGTTTTCGAATAAAAAGGGGTGCTGCGATATGTTGTTGAACCATGAAAGGTCGACCGTCGCAAAAACCACTCCTGAAACGTCCGAATTGTCATTAAAAACAGGATGCGAAAAAGTGATGGTGTGCTTCCCGCCGTTCGTACTTGGGACCACATTTCCTGCAGAAAATGATCTAGACTCTGTGGCAGATTTGAAGAAATCCCTGTCACCCATGTAGACCGGCTTGTCTGATGGGAGAAATCTACACACCAGATATCCCTGGCTGTTTATCAGCCCGGCATTTGTGCAAAATGGCAAGGCGCCGTTGTGGAATATATTTCCAAACACCGACAGGCACGATACTGTGTTCAGTGACGTTATCCCAGGGTCAGTTGATACTGAAGCCAGAGTCTCATAGATCATCCTGAAGGGTAATAATTGCCAGTGGTAAATATCCCGTGCGATGTTGTAGACACGCTGCTCTGCATCTCCTATGGCCCTCCGACGTTCTTCCAACCCATTGTAAAGAACCATCAGCAGCAACGGGAATACCGTCACAAAAAGTAGCAACAAAATTCTAAAACGAATTCCGTAGATAAGTTTTCTCATTTCTTTACCCCATCAGGGTTCAAGACAACTATTTTTTAGAATCAGGTTCGATGTTGTTTTGTCAAATTCTCCCACAGCAAAAAGGTGCGCCGGCGGCACACAGTAAGCGCGTGATAAAAAGATTCCATGACAGACCTATGACCGGTACTGGGTCAACTAAAAGCCTCTGCATACCGTCTCTTGCGGACAATATTATGGTTTAGGCTATAAAATCGAACGAGTTACATCCAGAAGATCTGTCATGCCAAAAGGTTTTTGAAGAAAACCGGCAACCGTTTTCCTGTGCTCATCCCCTAAACCAGAGATTGGGTTTTGATCGCCCACTAACAGGATTCTTGCAGACGGATCAATACTGACAAGTTCACTCAGGCAGTTTCTTCGGGATTTGTCTAAAATGTTGTAGTCCAGTATCACCAATCGGATTTCAGAATGTCTCTGTTCGAATATTTCAACTGCTATGGCAGGGTCAGTCGCTGTTATTACTGAGTGCCCAATGAGTTCAAGCGCCTTTTGTTCCATCTCGACTACCTGAAGATTGATTTCGATAACCAGAATGAATTTTCTCAACGCAGTTTCACTATCTGGATGGGCCACCTTCTCAGAAACCGGATTCAATCCATGGACTGCAGGTAAATATACCTTAAATTGGGCTCCATGACCGGGTTTGCTTTCGCATGTCACGAAACCATTGTGCTGCATGGCAATGCCTCTAACAACTGACAGCCCCAGTCCCATGCCCTTTTGGGAGCCTCTCTGTTTGGTGGAGAAAAAAGGATCAAATATCAGGGGTAAAGTATCTTTGTCTATACCTGGTCCATTGTCACTGAATGTCAGCAGCGCATAATCACCTGGAGACGCTCCCGAGTCCGAATCTCTGATGTCAGCCTCAGTCAGTAGCACCCGGCGAGTTGAAATAGTAGCCACACCTCCAGTTGGCATCACCTCTGAGGCGTTAATCGCAAGGTTCATTAAAAGTTGATCGATTTGGCTGATGTCTGCATCGACAATAAGCGGATCCTTACTCAAATGCATTTCCAATTGCATCGGATTGGGAAGGGTTTTTGTAATAACTTGGGACAGTTCAGAAATCCTCAAATTAAGATCTACAGGTCTTGGAATGATTTGCGACTGCTGACTAAAGGCCAGAAGTTTGGAGACAATCTCTGCAGCCTCGCGGGTCGTGGAAATGATTTTTTTCAGACTAAGATGACCAGAATCGGTTTCGCAGCCATCCATTAACAACAGTTCAGAGTACCCCCTGATGATCTGAAGCATATTATTGAAGTCATGTGCAATTCCGCCTACAAGCGTACCCAGGGTGGCCATTTTCTGGGATTGGAAAACCTTTCGCTGGAGAAATTCCGCTTCCTGCTGGGCAAGCACTCTCTCGGTAATATCCCGGTTACTTACCCTGATCCCGATATATTCCTGGTCGTCATCATAGACTCTCAGGGAATACTGTTCAATCCAACGGCACTCACCATCCCTCATGAATATCCTGAACCGAACGGATTTTAACTCATTAGAGCCACTATCATTGGCATTATCAGCCAATAGCGATTTATCTTCGGGGTGAACAATCTCATGGATCAGCTCAGGGTTTGCTATGAACTCGGATGGACTATGTCCTGTTACACGTTCGCACGAGGGTGACATAAATCTGACAGCGCCCTTCGGGTCAAGCCAGTATTCCCAATCATACGTAAAGTTGGCCACAGTTTTGAATTTCAGTTCACTTTCTTTAAGAGCTTTCTCGGCCAGTTTTATCCGCAGCAACGACTCAACCCGTGCCAGAAGTTCCCTATTTGAAACAGGACGGGCAATATATCCATCAGCGCCTATTTCCAGACCTATAGACTGATGCTCCGAGTCCGTCTTCATGCTGGAAATTAAAACGACAAAAGTGTCCGAAAGTCCTGGAATGGATTTTATTCGCTTGCATACCTCGTACCCGTCAATATCGGGCAATACAACGTCCGCTAGTATTAGGTCCGGTTTTGCTGATTGAGCCAAACCAATGCCTTCCAGGCCCGTTCCTGCCTGAATTGTCTCGTAGCCTGCGCTTCTGAGGATTCTACATACTCCATTCAGAATGGACGGATTGTCATCTATGGCTAAAATCAATGTCTTTTCGTTCATTCGGAATTCCCCATGTCATACAGGAAGCCTGTCATGTCTCCACACTTCTGGAATCCCTTTGAAATGCGAGGAACAAATGTCTAAGAATCCTTTTCAGAGAAGGTTTTTAAACCGAGGGACATGATGGCGCCCACAAAAGAAACCAGACAAGCCAGAAGAAATGGACCCGTGAAGGAATGTGTGACATCTGCAAGGTAGCCACCGACCCACGGACCGAGAGCTTGACCTATCCCGAAGAACAGGGTTATGAAACCAAGCCCGGCGGGGGCAAGCCTTGGACCAACGTAATCCCCTGCTGTCGCAGCCATTATCGTCGGGATGCTCCATGCTGTCAGGCCGAAGAATATCGCTGAGAGGTAAAATCCTGTTTTTGCCTGAAACAGGGCAAAGATGGCGTAAGATAAACCGAGAGCTACATATGCCATTGCAGCTCCCCTGGCGCGACCCAACCGATCGGATAGTCCACCCCAGATCATGCCGCAAAATATGCTTAATCCCCCTACCAGGGCCCACAGTTTCCCGGCTTCGGCCTGGCTCATTCCCATTTCCTTACATAGATAGGCCGCAAAGAAAGTCATGTAGATGATGTATGAAAATCCGTAAAGGAAATAGACCAACCCCAGGAACCACACTGCCCTCATCCGGTATATGTTGCTCCAGTTGGGCAATCCAGGAACTTGCTTGACATCGCCAGCAACAGTGTCTGACTCAGATCCTATCTGCCGTAAGCCCAAATCCTCCGGACGGTTCCTGATAACAAGGCCTGCAATCATGGCTATTACCAGGACTGCCCCACCTAGGTAAAACCAGGCGAATCTCCATCCCTCAGTACCATACGCAACCAGGATCTGAGGTACCACTAGACCGGCTATCATGGTTCCACCGCCTATGCCTCCAGATACTATGCCGGTTGCGAATCCACGACGCCCAATGGCAAACCACGCTGAGCCCAATGCCATTGCCGGAACGTAGGCAGCGCCATTACCTAATCCGGTGAGCAACCTTCCTACAAAGGCCGAGCCAAAGGTTTCGGCAAATCCAGTAAATATAAGTGTCAGTCCCATCAGTACCAAGGCTAGCGCAATTACTATGCGTGTTCCAAACCGTGCTGCAAGAAATCCCCCTATGATTGCCATCAAAAGATATCCGATAAAATTTCCAGTCCCCAGAAGGCCAAGCTGACTGTAACTAAGCCCAAGACCATCTTTCATGGCTGGTAAGATCAGGGTGTAGGACATTCGGCCAAATCCATGAGCGCCTACAGTGACAATCAAACCTGCCAGGATAACAATCCAGCCGTAGTGCAATCTGCCTTTCATCATTTTTTAGCCTCTTTGTTTGTTTATGTTGTCAGCCAGATGAGACATTGGCCTTGGGATGACCGGTTGAGAATTTTATTTTTTACATGGAAAAGAAGGCAACGCCAATAAATGGATAACTCGCTATGCTCTGTGTCAGGCTTGGTCAAACTAGATGGGGCAAGAGCCGCATTCGCATACACCTCTATGTTAAAAATAGTCTCCACAGGTGGTTAGGCGCCCTATTTCAACTCATGTCCTAACATACATCCACTTTCCCTGGAGTTAAAACCCGGACAACCCGGAACTCTCTTCGTGTTGCAGTCAGAACAAATCCCCAATAAATAAAAACTAGCACGAATAAGTCCAAATTTCCACGGGAAATAAGGGTTGGGAGATCTGAAGAGAATCAAGAGCTTTCATGCGGCACTTGATATTAAGGAATGGCTTCCGCAATATGATATCATAGAGCCAACTGGGTTTTGCCCATTCGGATTCAATAATCACAGAACGTCTCCAGATTAGTCAAAATTGTGGGCAATATGGATTCAAGAAAATTCCAGCTATTTCAGATCGAACCAACAACACGCTGCAACCTGAACTGCGTGATGTGTCCATGGAAGGATATTCACGTTTCAGGATGTGACATGAAACTGGACTTGTTCAGAAATATCTCAAAATACTTCAGCCAGGTCTCAGAAATAGATCTCACCGGTTCGGGAGAACCTCTAATGAATCCGGATCTGAATGAAATGGTCGGAATATCCAGAGAATCTGGATGCAGAGTTGGGTTCAGCACGAATGGAATGCTTCTGGTCCCGACGTTAGCCAAGGAATTAATCAGCGCCGGCCTGGACTGGGTTGCCGTATCCATTGACGCGGCCAGAGAAAAAACCTACGCAAGCATCAGGGTTGGTGGTGATCTCGGCCTGGTTTTGCACAACCTGGAATATCTAAAGAGTCAGCGGCAAAAACAGAATAAGCGGTCTCCGAAACTAATGATATTCTTTGTCATGATGAAACAAAACTACCATGAATTACCAAAACTTATTGAAATTGCCTCCAGATTGGAAGTTGATGTAGTGGTGGCCAAGCACCTGGATGTCATCTCAAGTTCAGTTCATGACAAAAAACGCATATTCGACTGTTCAGAGTTGGGCATGACAGGAGAAGACCTGGATAAAGTCCTCGAGGACGCTAAATCTCGAGCGTATTCATCGGGAATTAAATTGCGGATATACCAGGTGACAGACTATGAAAACGCCATCTGTGAGCAGAATCCACTTAAAACCCTTTTCGTGTCGGTTCACGGAGAGGTCAGTCCTTGCATAAGTCTGGCTTACATGCGACAGAGATATTTTAAGGGAATCAGGATCAAAACCCCACTGATTCGCTTTGGGAATGTCAAACACTCCGACATAATGAGTATTTTTGATTCCAAAGAATATGTTGGGTTCAGAAGGACGTTTGAGCAACGGTCGGCTCGGTCAATATTCTCAGCGATAAATTCTTTATTGAAAAATTTCAACAATGTTCAATTATCTAAGGTAATTCCTACTGCTCCGCAGGGTTGCAGACACTGTTACAATCTTTACGAAATGTAAGATGAATAGAGAAAAAATAGCTTGAAAAAATTTAGTTTTGTTGTCAAGCTATGCTCAGACTTAAGCCGCTGATCCAGCGTTTTGAGTCACCCCTTCCCCTCATTATTATTACATTTAGTCGCAGGGAGGTTAATAGATGTCTCAGAAACAATCTCAATGGGCAGCGCTCATTCGGACTGAAGACTGGCTGGCAGTGTGGTTGGGACTTTTAATCATCGCTCTTGTCATAGGAGGACTGACCATAAAGATCCCTCGGTTCAAGTGGGCGACGGATGGTGAGTTTAAAACCCGTTCCATCCAGGCTTTGTCGTCATTGGAAGTGATAGCGAAGACTGCGGGAGAGAAAGGAGAATCTGCGCTGCAGAACCAGGCAGTCGCGCTCAAAGGAGTCATTGAAAAAGGTGACCGTAAAGCGGTTTCTGACGCCGCGAAGAAATTTCAGGAATCAGCTAAGGCGACAAAAGACCCCTCACTGAAAAAGAAGGCTTCAGCGATAGGCAAAGAAGTAGGAGATAGCGCATCCAACATTGTAGGGAATGTATTCTCCTCTGAAAATGTGATGCGTGCGGTGTATCTCGGGCTGGGAATGCTCGTCCTGAGCGCCATCGCATTGGCCCTCATGTCAGTAAATCCTTTCAGTTTTGCCATTGGTTTTCCGATGGTATTTTTTCTGGCCTTGCTGTCATTATTCCTCGCCGGTAATCAGACAGTAAACTATTACGGACTGGAATATGTGTTGTGGTGTCTCGTAATCGGGCTCTTTATCAGCAACATAATAGGCCTGCCCAAGTGGCTTGAGCCGGCAGTCCGAACTGAGTTCTACATCAAGACAGGCTTGGTCATTCTTGGGGCAAACATACTTTTCGGAGAAATCCTGGAAGCCGGTTCTCTGGGCATGATTCAGGGGGTCCTTGTGGTGACGGTTATCTGGTATTCAACATACTGGATTTGCAAGAAACTCAAGCTGGATGATGAATTTGCGGCCCTGCTTTCTAGCGCTGTTTCCATCTGCGGAGTTTCAGCGGCTATCGCGACTTCCGGGGCCATCAAAGGCGACCCAAAGAAGCTTAGTTACACCACATCTCTGGTCCTCATTTGCGCTGTGCCAATGCTGGTCTTGCAGCCTCTAATCTCGAAATGGTTCGGGATTCCGGATGAGGTAGCGGGGGCTTGGTTAGGAGGGACTCTCGATACAAGCGGATCGGTCGTCGCAGCGGGCGCTCTCGTCAGTGACACAGCGATGAAGGTGGGCGTCATAGTCAAGATGTCACAGAACGTTCTGATTGGTTTCGCAGCCTTCATACTCGCAGTGGTCTGGACTTACAAGAAGGCTGAGGAAGTTCCTGGAGGAGAGAAACCTGGTCTGATGGAGATTTGGATTAGATTCCCTAAATTCGTCCTCGGTTTCATGGGCGTATCTCTTTTATTCTCTTTTGTTTTGAGCCCGGCAGTGGTTGGGGCAACAAAAAGCATGTTAGGTGGCATCCGCACAATGTGGTTCGCTCTGGCTTTTACATCCATCGGACTTGAAACGAATTTCCGCGAAATATCAACCATGGGAGGTGGAAGGCCGGCTTTGGGCTTCCTTGCAGGTCAGGGGCTGAACATAATCTGGACACTGATTCTGGCCTACCTGATTTTTGGTGGCTATCTGTTCCCTGTGCCTAAGTTCTAAAATTCGCTAATTATACGAATAGAGTCATGATGACCGATGGCTCATTTGGCACGGACTTGTCGCCAAATGAGCCATTTCTTTATTTGGTAATAGAAATGAGCTATCCTGATTGACGAAAATATGATCATCATGTGTTAATTTGAAAATCACTGATCGATGCCATGAGGTTTTCATGCAATCTTTTCAGACGGTCTTGGTAATTGACGACGAGACATCTATACGGGAAACTTTGGAAATGTTTTTGCGTGAAAAGGGTCTGATCGTTTATCAGGCCGGAGCCGGATATGAGGGTTACAAGAAATACCTGGAATCGAATCCTTCAGTGGTAATCCTCGACATCAGATTGCCTGATATCTCCGGCCTGGAAGTGCTTAAAAA
>CALDNG010000369.1 GCA_937915285.1 uncultured Desulfomonile sp.
CGAGCTTACCCGAATTCTCCTCTCCAGGAAGTAAAGCCGCGTGAATCATTGGTCCAAATCGGCTCTCTGATACAAACCAGTGCCCATTCAGGGATTCCTTCATCGTAATGGCTTTTTCTGGACACACGTGATAGCAGACAGAACAGCCTTCACAAGAATAGCCATCTATTGTTAATGAATCGCTAATGGCTTCGTAACGACAAACTTCTGCGCAAATACCGCATTTCACGCACTTGTAAACATCAATTTCGGCCTTCACGCCGCCCCAGAATTCTTTTTTTTCCAGCATCTGCGGCTGAAGTATGATGTGCAGGTCTGCCGCGTCCACATCACAGTCAGCCATCACCTTGTTAGTGGATAAAAATCCGAACGAGGCTGTCAGACAGGTCTTTCCCGTTCCTCCCTTGCCACTAATGATCACCATTTCTTTCATGATTCACTTCCTGTGGGTGGCTCAGGGCTCTTGTCAGTCAGCCTCTTGATGCTCTCAAAGATCTCGAGGAATTTCTGGGTGTACCCAGGGTTGGTCCTTATCAACATGTTTCCCCGTGAATATCCCTCGGCTATCTTACGGTCGAAAGGTATTTCGGCGAGAAGATGTATCCCGGAATCGGCGCAATACTTGTGAACTTCCCTGTCACCGATGTCGCTTCGGTTGAGGACCACGCCCATCGGAACACCCAACTGGCGGATGGCTTCCACCGCTATACGCAGGTCATGTAATCCGAAAGGCGTGGGCTCGGTAACCAGGATTACGAAGTCTGTTCCCTTGACTGTGTTAATCACTGGACAGGAAGCCCCCGGGGGCGCATCAAGAATGGCAATCTTGTCCCTGGTGATCCTCTTTTTAACTTCCTTAATTAAAGGTGGCGCCATCGCCTCACCAATTCTGATGCGACCCTGAACAAAGTCAACTTCTCCGGCATTCCCTGTCTCGACTACCCCGAGTTCACGCGGGGCCTCAGATATAGCCTTCTCCGGACATAACAGAATACATCCGCCGCAACCGTGGCACAACTCTGGAAAAGTCAGGGTTGTCTTGCCTATGACAAGAATGGCGCTGAAATTGCAAACCTCACCGCATTTCCCGCACAAATTGCACTTCTCCGGGTCAACCAGCGGAGTAGGTAGTGTCACTGCGCTTGATTCATATATGTCCGGAGCCATGAGTACATGGCAATTGGGTTCTTCTACGTCACAATCAAGAATCTGGGCGCGATTTCCCAGGGAAGCCGCAAGGCTTGTAGCGATTGTAGTCTTACCCGTTCCGCCTTTTCCGCTAGCTACAGCAATTTGCATTTTATAACTCTTGGTCTACCAATGGGCTTCGGCATTCGGCTTGTCAGCGAACCCGACTCCATCCTTCAGGAATTTCTGAATGACATCCTTAACCAGGCCCGACTGGTCCGAACCGACCTTGATGCCGGCGGCCTGAAGAGCAGTGAAAGCATTCGGTCCGCAATGTCCTGTCAGAAGAACATTTACCCCTCTATCCGCAAGACTCTTGGCAGCCTGTATTCCAGCCCCACGCATTGCATTAACATTGGTCATGTTATCTATGACCTCCAGGAGTTCCCCTTCGGTGTTTACAACCAGAATAAATGGGGCTCGTCCGAAGCGAGGGTCCATGGGGGAGTCAAGAGTCTTTCCATTGGCTGTTATTGCTATTTTCATTTTTATGTACCTACGTTAGAAGCCTCCACCGCCGCCACAAACCTGGTGTTGGGCTATCAGTTGGAGCTTACCGCTGAGCATTTCGTTAACAACTGATTGGACTGTCTCGCCCTCGGGGCCATAATAGACCTCGATCCCGACCTGCTGAAAACCCATGAGCGGTCTCATGCCTATGCCACCCACTATCAGGGCATGAGCGCCACTTCTATGCAGGATATTAACAGGGGCAAAACATCCGCCCTGCACGTGCGGGGGATTGTCCACCAGAGATACTTCCTTGATCTGTCCATCTTCGAGATGAATGAGTGTGAAAAGGTCGCAGTGTCCAAAATGTCCTGCTCTCATGGCTTCAAGGCCACCCGGCCTCATTGATGGAACTGCTATAGTCGTTACCGGCATTTTCCAACTCCTGTATGAGAAATTTAGTATTCAGCTCACAAGTTTCCGGGAATGTTCACGCTACCCCGTATCACTTGGAAGAGGCGATTGATTCGTCAATGGCTTTCGCCAGGTTAATGAAGGCCACACTGCTTGGCGCGTCCGGATTTTCAAGAGTGAGCGGAGAGCCAGAATCCCCACCGATGACTATTTGAGGGTCAATCGGAATGGCGCCCAGGAAGGGGGTCTCCAGTTCAATGGAAGCCCGGTGACCACCACCTGTTTTGAACAGGTCTATCGCTCCACCGCAGTGAGGGCATGACATTCCGCTCATGTTTTCAACTATTCCAAGTATGTTCATATTCAGGGACCGCGCGAAAACCACAGATTTACGCGAATCCAGCAGAGCCACATCCTGGGGTGTCGTAACGATTACCGTCCACAGGGGCTGACCCATTAACTGTGCAATACTTAGAGGCTCATCACCCGTGCCAGGAGGGAGGTCGATGATGAGGTAGTCAAGTTCCCCCCAATTAACATCACCGATGAATTGCTGGAAGAGTGAATGTTTCATCGGCCCGCGCCAGGCTATAGGAGTGTCCTGATCCTGAACGAGGAAGCCCATCGAGATTACTTTGATACCGTTTTCCGACAATACCGGCTCCAGACCTTCAGCCGAAACATTGGGCGCAATGTGATCGACCCCAAGCATCTTGGGGACGTTTGGTCCATGAACGTCACCGTCAAAAAGTCCTACTTTCTTACCCATCGACGCCAATGCTGAAGCCAGGTTCACAGCAACGGTTGATTTACCGACCCCGCCCTTTCCACTCATCACCGCCAACCGGCATTTGATCCTGGATAGTTTTTGAAGTGAGCGCTCTTCAGCATGCTTGCGCTGAGTGTCAGAAGAACAGGAGGCAGATGATGAACAACTGCCACATGTTTGTTCTGAGCCGCATTGTGTTTCTTCGGTCATTGTAGCCTCTTGAAAAAAAGATTGAAATGGAGCCAAAAAGCCCACGAGATTCGGAATTAATAAATTATGCCGGCCCTAAAATCCAGTAACTTCGTTTATCAATGCGACAATCCGGGGCTTTAAAATTGGCCGCAGAAATTCTAACCGTTTGTAATACCATTGAAATAAATGCAGGCCACTGATTCCAACCTCCCGATACGCTTACCCTTCAAAAATCGCGATAGTCGAATCAGTGGCCCAAAGCCTGTCCGGACGGTCAGCCGGTCGGATTCGATTTGAGATTCGCCAGTCGAATCTCCAGATCCCTTATTCTTTCACGGGCCTGAGATAATTCCTCCTGAATCTGCATGGTTTCATCTTGTACAGAATCAGACCCGAAAAATTGACCTCTCTGTCCCCTTCCGGCGTTCCGCATCCCTGCTCCACGACCCATGCCGCAACCAGATGGCCTTCCACCCCGACCCAGACCATAACCTGAAGCAGTTCCGCCAGCCTGCTTGTCTAGTACATTTAAGCATCGACCAGCGCCTCGTCCAGTCCTCGGCCCATTTCCAATCGGGCCAGTCTGATCGAATCCAGGCATTTTTAGCTCTCCTCTCCCCGCCAAATTGAGCGGGATTCAGAAATAAAGTTTAACAGATGGTCTTGAGTGGCTGTCATCAGGAACAGCCACTGTTGTCAAGCAAACAATCGAAACAAGCATCATTGAACGTGTTCAAGCCAGACGAAAGTAGGAGGTTTAGAGAGTCTGTTTTGATAGCCTGATCTATCAAACTTTGTACTCTCTACTTTTGTAGTTTAAGCATTATTGGGGTTAGGCGCAATAGATATTTTTATTTTTTTGCGAGTAATTGTACGATTTAGTTTGGCTATTATCGCTGAAAATAGCTCAGTGATTGGATCACAGCCGGACAAAGAATGTTCACCAAACGCTTCGAGGCAGTCATGGACATGCGCCCAGCCGGAAGTTTGGCCGACGGTTTTACGATGTCCATGCCAAGGTAAACTTGACGATTGTTCGGTTGGGGGCTGAGAAACTTTTATGGTAACCTTTGAGTAAATCGGTTCATGGAAAAATTAGATTCTGTTTTGGTGTTAGGGGATGTATTATTGTAGGTTAGTCTGAACATAGCATCCCATGAAAGCTGGTGAATTTATGACTGATTTCGAAAGAAAAACCTTTGTGGTCACAGGTGGGGCTGGTTTCATCGGCAGTCATCTGATAGAAGAGCTGGTGAAAAAAGGCGCAAGGGTTCGCGCTGTCGACAACTTTAGCACTGGCAAGCAAGAGAATATAGAATCGTTGCGAACCATATTGGGAGACAGAAGCAATGACCTGGAATTGATACGGGGCGACATCAGGGACCTGGAACTCCTGAAATCAGCCACTGCTGGAGTCGATGGTGTTTTTCATCAGGCTGCCCTTGGTAGTGTGCCTCGATCAGTGGCGGATCCCATTACAACACAGGACGTAAACGCGGATGGAACACTGAACGTGTTTTGGGCGGCTCATCTCAACAAGATTCCAAGAGTGGTTTTTGCATCCTCTTCTTCAGTGTATGGGGATAGTGAGGTTCTTCCGAAGAAAGAGGGCAATGAAGGGTCTCCGTTGTCACCGTATGCGCTTACCAAAAAGATCAACGAGGATCACAGCAAGCTCTTCATGAGCCTGTATGGCCTTGAAACGGTTGGACTGAGATACTTCAATGTCTATGGCCCGAGACAGGACCCGGAATCTGAATACGCTGCTGTAATTCCGAGATTTGTCACGTGCCTGCTCAAAGGCGTATCGCCGACAGTTTACGGTTCGGGACTGCAGAGTAGGGACTTCACGTTCGTGAAAGATGTAGTTCAGGCCAACATTCTCGCAATGGTATCACCATCGGCCTGCTGCGGACGCTCTTACAACATCGGGCGCGGTGATCAGGTCAATCTGCTTGAACTGCTCGAAGTGCTTCAGGAATTACTTGGCACATCCATCAAGCCATTCCATGATTCGCCCAGGCCAGGGGATGTCATGCACTCCAGCGCCGACGCTTCAGACGCAAAAAACAAAATCGGCTTCTCAGCCGACTGTGATCTCAGAACAGGATTGTCACAGAGCATCGACTGGTATAGAAATCACCTCGGATAGAACTTCCGCCAGGCAAACAAGCCCCGCAGACTTATACGGTCCAGGGGCTTTTTTTGTCGCTAACGCGCCCCCATCAAGAGATCGAGATGAATTCCAAACAATATCTTAGAACAGGTTGATGATTGTACTTAATTACACAGTACTTTAGCTGCGCAAAAACAAATATAGTCCGACCCTAACCCCTATACCCTCAGCCGGACTAAAAAACTGAACGATAATTCAGTTGATTTAAAATTTAAAATGTAATGAAGACTTATCTCATGTGGCGTGAGGTTTTGTCAAACTATAAAACACTTTAATACCAATAACATAATTATATTAAATGGCTCAGCCTATTCATGAAAAACTGCTTTATGTTAAGGGGTCCAACCTCTAAACATCGGAAGGTTGCCTTGAGACAGACTCATACCATGAAGAACCTTTGGTGTTACGGATTTTTGCGACAAAGGCATGAGTAGAATTGCTACGCTTGTTCGATTGCATCAGGGTGTAAATGAACCGAACACTTTTTTTGGGCTTTTCTGGATAATCCTTTGAGGATGTCTAATACGGCGCAGATGACTCATGCTTCGTTTTGTGCTAGTTGTTTGAAACAAAAATCGCCGCTAAGGCTCACACTTGTTGGCTCTCCGTTTTCAGAGGCTCAAGCTGGATTACAATGGGATATTCCTGTTCAAAAGACATTGATAGGTCCAAAAAGACCGTACTGGTTTTATCGACCAGTTATCCTAATTCGAGTGATGACTGGTCCGGTATATTCATACATAAACTCAGTTCTGCTTTGATCGGGTTGGGATACCGAATTACGGTTCTGGCGCCATCAAACGGGGAATTTTATGGGGAACGGAGTTTTGATGGTGTAACGGTGAGGCGATTTTCGTATTTCTGGCCCCGTAGTCTTGAACGGTTGTGTTCTGGCGCTGGTGGCATTCCCGAGAATTTGAACAAAAGCACGCTTGCCAGGCTGCAGGTTTTTACAATGACGCTGGCCTTTTTCTTTCATGCCATGAGATCGTCGGCCAACACAGGAGTTATTTACGCCAACTGGCTTGGTTCAGGAGTGGTCGGAGCGCTGGTCGGTCTTTTTAGAGGCATACCACTAGTAACCTCCTTCAGGGGTGATGATGGATACCTGGCGCGTGAGAGATTGTTGTGGAGGATTTTCACCAAGTTTGTAATCCGGCGATCCTCAGCGTTGGCCCCTGTCAGCGGGGAGTTAGCCGAAATATGCAAGGAGCTTGGAGCGCCGTCGGCAAAAGTTTTCACTCCTCGTTTCGGTGTGGACCTTGAGCTTTTTAGGCCTTCAGAAAGCCCCAAGAGGGCCGATGCCGGCGTCAGGATCATTTATGTCGGCAGCCTGATTCCCAAAAAGGGTGTCCAGGATCTGCTCCATGCCATAAGTGGCCAGTCGTTCAATCAGGCGATTCTTGACATAGTTGGCGAGGGTTTCTATGCAGAAGATCTTAAAAAGCTAGCCGGGAGTCTGGGAATATCATACCGGGTAAATTGGCGCGGTCTGGCTAGTCCGGATGAGGTATCCCGATTCATGAGATCGGAAGAGCACACGTCTGAACTCCAGTCACGAGTGGATATCTC
>CALDNG010000370.1 GCA_937915285.1 uncultured Desulfomonile sp.
GACCACCGAGATCTACACTCTTTCCCTACACGACGCTCTTCCGATCTAGGGCAAATAGCTATCAAGGAACTTAATCAGCCAGACCAGACTTAGTGTCCAAAGCAATCCGGTCAAAAAGAATCGTCAGAAATTACTGTCACTTCAGCGCCAACATTTATTCCGTATGTGCAGGCAGCGCTTGCGAGTGGAACCGCTATCTCAAGAAGATCAAAACTGTTGATCAAGGCTATGGCTGAACGTCCAGGAGATTGAGAATAACTGGAGGAAAGGCCGGAAACCCTTATGTTGCCACAACGGACCTCAACATGCTTTCCCTTCAGCATACTCTTGTCCACATTTGTGATGATGTTTCCAAAACTGTCCACATGTATGACACTTCCTTTTATTCGATTCCCGGATATATCGGGCGTAGGGATTTCCAGGATGACCGGATCAGAAACCATGGGTCCAATTTCTGAGAAGTTTCGCTCTCTGGACAACCATGCGGCTGCGGGCGCAAATATGTCCCTGCCGTGGAAAGTGTTGCTGACTTTCTGAAGTGTGAATGATGGGTTTAGTATTGCCCGCGCCTGAAAATCCTTGTTCTCATTGAGGACAGATGAGAAAATTCCATTGTCGGGACCTATGAGATAGCTTGCTCCAACCTTGACTGCCAGTGGACGACGTGAGCCTCCCACCCCAGGATCTACGACCGCCACGTGCACGCTGGGAAAATTAAAACGCTCATACATGCCTTTCAGGACCAGATCAGCCTCTATAACTGAAAAGTGCGTTATCTCATGTGTGATGTCCACAATGTTTACAACAGGATTTATGCCAAGCATAACACCTTTGATCTGTCCTACAAACCCATCACGGGTACCAAAGTCAGTGGTCAGTGTTATTACCGATATCATTTTGGCGCTTTCTCCTGAGAAGATATCAAAATGTGTTTGCCTATGCTGCAACGGTTTATGTTGACATAGTGAGTCTGTCCTGATTAACTCATCCAATCAAGGGGATAAATTAGCTCTAACCATCACTCTCCCAATTGTCCGAAAAATGGAATCCAGTGCTCTTGATCTAATAATAATGTCAGTACGAGCCCTTGGCTCGCTGTTGTTTCCCCATGTCTGCGTCTTTTGTGGTTCCTCTCGACTCACTGATGATTCTGATATTTGCGAGGACTGCGCAGCCAGCATCATAGCAGTGGATGAACCTTTCTGTGATCGATGCGGCGTACCGGCGCCTGCCCTGAATTTTGGCAGCGTAAACGTCTGCGGCAAATGTCTACAAAATCCTCCAGCCTACGATAAGGCGCGTTTCTCAGTGTTATATTCAAGGGGAATGCGGCGGGGAATTCTCGAATTCAAGTTTCACAACTCCCTGTTTCTGGCCGAAACTCTCTCTAAATTTCTGGTAAACTCTTTCAGAAGTCATTTCATCAATGAGAATCTGGACATGATCCTACCAGTTCCAGTCCATAACAGGCGTTTGTTGTGGCGGGGATACAACCAGTCGGCCATCCTGGCAAAAAAACTGGGTGAAAGTGTCGGCATTCCCGTCTTGACAGACGCTCTCATAAAGATTCGCAACACAGTTCCGCAAACCCAACTTAAAAGGAAGCAGAGACAAATTAATGTCAAGGGATCTTTCTCTGTTCGAAACCCTTCAAACGTGAAAGGCAAACGGATCCTGGTGGTTGATGACGTGTTTACAACCGGCTCGACGCTTTCGGAAGCATCCATGACACTGAGAAGAAAAGGAGCGGAATCTGTTCAGGCTCTTATACTTGGACTCAGGCACGGACCGGAGCCACCGGAACCTCGCAAGGACAATTCAATTTTCAGGGACATCTTCTTCATAGGCGGCAAGTCCAGGTAGGAGGATTGAAAATGGGTCTAAAGACACCAGAGGAATACGAGGAGAGTGTGAGGAGTCTCAAGCCTCGCGTTTTCATGAATGGCAAGAAGGTTGAAAACATTCTCGAGAATCCGAACACCAGGTGCGTGTTCGAATCAAACAGGGCGAGCTATGAGTGGGCCCTGGATGCAAGATTTTCGGATATCATGTCGTGTTACTCGCCTTTAATCGGGGAGCGCATTAACAGGTATACTCATGTAAGTTCCAGCGTGGATGACCTTGTCTCCAAGGCGCAAGCGGGAACCTTTACTGCGGAGAACCTTGGAACGTGCATTTACAGGTGCGTTGGTTATGACGCCTTTCATGCCCTTGCCTCGACCACGTGGGAAATGGACCGGGACCTGAAAACAGAATATAATCAGCGTTTTCTCGAATACCTGAAATATGTTCAAAAAAATGACCTTGCGGTTGCAGGCGCCCTGACCGAACCTCGTGGCCACAGGATGAAAAGGGCGGTAGACTGGCCAGACCCTTATCTGTCCCTGAAAATAGTGGAAAGGGATAGCAAGGGGATAACTGTAAGGGGCGCCAAGATAAATATAAGTGGAGCTTATGCCTGTCATGAACTCGTTGTGCTTCCGCAGGGCGCCAGGACTGCTGAAGAAAAAGACTATGCTATCGCCTTTGCAATCCCGAGTGACACAAAAGGGGTGACTTACGTATGTCAGTATTCCCCCTATTCAGCGGAGAGAGAGCTTGCTGAGGACAATTTTGAGTTGGGAAATCCAGTCTTTGGTCAGCGTGAAACCGCAATGGTTATCTTTGATGATGTTTTTGTTCCCTGGGAGCGAGTTTTTCACTGTGGTGAGACACCCTATTCCATGAAAATCGTTGGGCGTTTCGCCAAAACCCACCGCATGACTTGCGGCGGAACCTGTAAGGTTGGCTTCATGAACCAGATAATTGGCGCCTGTAAACTTGTCCAGGAATACAAAGGTCTGGAAAATGTTCCCCACATCAATGAACAACTAACCGAGATGGTTGTGCTGCGAGAGACAGGAAGGGCCTGCGGTTTGGCGGCGGCAAGGCTTGGAACGGAGGACCCGATTGGCTCAGGGGTCTATTTGCCGGATGAGCTTATGGGCAACGTCTCGAAACTCAATATTTGCGATGCCTTCTGGCGAGTCATGGCGTTGGCGGGAGACATTGGCGGCGGCCTTATTGTGACAATGCCATCGCTAAAGGAGCTAAAAAATCCTGAGATCGCCAATTTTGTAGAGGAGTTCTACAGTTTTGGGTCCGAAGAACCCACGGAAAACATCATGAAGGTGCATAAACTCCTTCAAAACTGGACCGCTGGGCAGCACGGTGTCGGCACATGGCATGGCGCCGGACCGGTTATGGCACAGAAGATCATGATTCAGAGGACCGTTAGCTTTGACCACGAGAAAGATCTGGTAAGAAAGACTCTAAAACTCAAGGACAAAGAGACGTCTACACCACCTGCTGAATCATGAACCGCATCAGACTGGATCCGTTTTATGGTGATGTGGATCCAGTGAGGCTCTGGTGTCCAGAGGACTATTTTTTGTCGGACTGGCTGGAGAATTTGTAAACTGCGTCCAGGGCGGCAAATGGGCTTACCTGGGCGCCAAATTGCGAGATCGGATACCGGATACCTCTTTTGTAAAGCACTTCAAGATTACTCAGTATTCTTGAGCATTCCTCCACCGGCAATCCTATGGCCAGTTCATCATCAGACGCATGCCCAAAACGCCTTTCCCCGTAACACGGAATTGAAAGGGCAGGAGTTTTCTCTACAAAACACCTTCCAATGACGTCGGAACAAGAGGTTTCACCAACTGAATAAAAAGTCATCCTTTCAAACTTGTCGAATTGTATGGCGTTAATCAGCAGGGACATCTGGGCTGGGTTTCCGTATAGCAGAACCATATCAGGCTCAAAAGGATCGTAAGCGGTAGGGGCCAAAGAGAAAGCACGGAATTTCCCAAATGGAATTCTCTGGATGACACGCTCACATTCGGCTGCATCCTGCCTGGACTCGAGCCAGACCCTGCTGCGCATTTCTCCGCTGGTCACGAAATCACTCAATTCCGAGAGTCCCAGGACACTTGCGCATCCCTGAGTCACGAGGTCTTCGGCTACCCCTCCAACAGTCCAGTCAAACGTTCTGACAATGGTTATGAGTTGACACAGCGAAAGTTTCTCTTGAGGTCGCCTCAACCATTTGTTCTGATTCAACGCTTCGGGATCTTCATACAGTTTTAGACCAACTGGAAAGGTCTTGAGTCGCAACAACCTCTCCATGTTTCTAGTCCAGTCCGACCATTTGATGTGTTGCATTGCCGTTGGCCTCCTTTGCTCACCGGAGCGACTCACCGCCCAATTCGGCCTGTCATTCCCGCTCAGGCTATTTACAACGTTCAAGCGAATACTTGCCACTCAGGATTGCCTGAGCAAGTTCCACATCCGACGAGATAGGTGAATCAAAAACCGTGACACACGATCCCACCGCTTCAATGGAATGAGCATCGCTACCGCCGATCTTTATAAGGCCCATCATATCAGCGACCTGGCGGGCAAACTCATTTTCCTCATCAGTGACTTTCCCGTTACATACCTCCAGGCCATGGACCTGAGAGAAAGTAGGATTTTCCCTGGCGTCTTCAACACTCATCTGAAGCATTCCGAACCCAAACAACAAGAATCCGCGGAAAGGATGCGCAGCAATGGCGACACCTTGGGCGGCATCGACCCTATTCTTGAGTTCTTCCGGCGTCATCATGCCCTCAGGTTCCTCTCCAAACCCAAAGGCCAGGATATCACCACCGGTTGTGGTGATCTCTATACCTCTGAATACCGCTATTCCATATTTCTGGCTAAGTTTGTCCGCCTGCTCCGGAGTCCATATCCTGTTGTGCTCAGTGATGCAAACACCGTCCAGTCCGGCATCCAGGGCAGCCTTCATCATCTCGTCAGGGTCCATGACGCTGCAGGCTGAAGCAAGTGTTGTATGAATGTGTAAGTCGAGTCGCATGCGTAAGCCTTTATGTTATCTAATCTTAAGATATCCCCCAAGGTTTGGATTATTCCTTAGAAAATCAGCTAGAAACTCTTTCTTGTCCAGAGACGGATTTCCCGCCATTGACTCCTTTAACCGGCGAGCCAGTTCAGCCCTGACCAGACTGTGCATACAATCTACGATAAGCGCTGCCATGTGGCGACATCCATTGCGGCCCAAATCCTTTTTGATTTTACCGTCCAGTTCAGAATCTATTGACCAACCCAGGCAATTACTGAAAAATTTCTCCGCCAGCAGACACCTGTCAGTAGTGAATCTTTTCATTCTGGCCTTTATGGACTCTATTGTCAGCTCAGGCCAATAAACCCGGATCTCGCACTGCATCGCATAAAGCTCGTCTTCCAGAACACCGGAAACAACCCGGTAGTCCGGACCCTGTTTCTGAACACCGCAGGTTTTGAGGCGAGAATATTGAGGCATTGAGGAACTTTTCAACAGTGACCTCCCTTTCCTGAAAAATCACTAAACGCTTTTAATCCAATCCCCTGAAAGCTGCGCAACTGTCCTTCAGGCGAGGGTTTGCAGCAAGCTTTTTGATCATCTCCAGGCCTATGACCCTGTCATTGAGTTCGGTGACAGATTCATCCCCGAAAACCTCAGGCCTTGTCCCGCCTAGTTCCGTAGCCTTGCGCAATTCTGGAACCGTGATGGCGTTGACAAGCATTTCCATGGCCTCCAGCAACAACTCCGCAATCCGGTCGGACCCTGAAGCCCCACCGACTATCTCCCTGACTATCTTTGTCATTCCAGGCCCAACCCGAACTCCGATGAGCTTTTTTGCTACATCGGCCAAGTCAGGAATTTGTCCGAACACATCCCTGGTCACCTCGAGCGTGGCTGTTCTGATGTCCAGCGCAGGAGCTTTTACATCAATCATGATCTTCGCTGAGAAAAGATTGTCATCCGCCCTAAGGGTTATTCTCCACAACCCCGGCTCGAGTTCCTCCACCACTGTAAGGTTATGCGACTGAAAATCAAGAATCAAAGCGCCCCCTTTCAAATGTAGAATGATAGTTTACAAGGATGATGAAAATTGAGAACCCGCTCTCAAGCCTATTTTACAGTTAACTTTCGAACTACTGCTGATGAATGTCAAGTTCTTTCAAGAAGAAACGGCCGTAATTTTAACCTTGATTGAATCTGCAGATTGGTGATCAAGGACCAATCCTGATCCGTCTGGAGTGGATACTGACCATTCACTGTTGTTGTTTGAACGTGATCCGACCTTAATGATAACTCCGGGGGTCAATCCCTTCATATGAACATCCGTAGGAGCTTCCAGTATTTCCGCTGATACACCTTCACGTAGATGACTGAGGCAGCAGATACCGCCAATTGTGCATCGCTCAGCGCTTTGGGGTATCATCGCGCCGTGAGGGTCGTAGATGGGGTGCCCCAGAAAGTCATCCAGATATTCTACGGACTCGATGTCATTGACATGCTCAAGCCTGTGGGCTGTCGCATGGATTTCCGAGTTCGCTGCCAATCCCACATGACTCATATACGCCTCCCAGAGCCTATGCGCCCTAAGTATTCGATTGGCTTCCTTAAATCCGGAATCAGTGAGTGACACTGTTTGCCCAGTGGCCTGAAGCAGGCCATCTGATGTCATCTTCCTGAGCGCCTTTTCCAACCTGGATTTTGTGTCTGGGATCTTGGCCTTGAGCGCAGCAAGACTGATCTTTGAGCCGGCCCTGTTGATCTCCACCAAGACATCTTCAAGAAGCTGCTGTGGGATTGCCTGTTTCAGTCTCAGCCATCTGGCCAGCAAGCCGTAGTTTGGGGCAAAAGCCAGGATCACCAGGAACTGGAAAGAGCAAAACAGCATTATTGCGCCTCCGCCTGACGAGTCCAGCCACATGCTAAGGTACAACCCTCCGACGACGCTGGTAACCCCAAATACAGCGGCTAGTAACATCATTC
>CALDNG010000371.1 GCA_937915285.1 uncultured Desulfomonile sp.
GAGATATCCACTCGTGACTGGAGTTCAGACGTGTGCTCTTCCGATCTGACTTCGTTAATGGCGGTACATCGGTCCTTGATTATCGGACCAACAACTTCAACCCCGGCTTTTCTCAATGTGTCCGCTCCACCACCTATGACAGTAGGGTTCGGGTCATCTATGCCGTAATATACCTTCTTTATGCCGGCAGCCATTATGGCAAGTGTGCATGGAGGAGTCCTTCCATAATGATTGCAAGGCTCAAGAGTAACATACAGCTCAGCACCCTCGGTCTTGTCGCCAGCGACCTTGATGGCCTCCACCTCTGCGTGTGGTTCACCAAGAGCCCTGTGAAAACCTTCTCCTACTATTCGTCCATCCTTGACTATTACTGCGCCAACCATCGGGTTCGGGGATGTGCGACCCAAACCCCTTTTCGCCAGGCTGAGGGCGCGCGACATGTAACGCTCGGCCTCACGGCGAATATTGGCTTCCATGTTCGTCATCTAACGTTCCATAATGTGAATTTTGATCGGACCTTGTTTCTTTGAATTCATAGAGTTCCCTGATTTCCCTTATGAATTCGTCAATATCCCTGAACGATCTATATACCGAAGCAAATCGGACGTATGCTACGTCATCCATCGTCTGAAGCGCTTCCATCACACGCTCACCAATATAGGAAACGCTGATTTCCTTCTCGGACCTCTCCATGAGGTCCTGTTCAATGCTGTCAGCCACAGATTCTATTCGATCTATGCTCACAGGTCTCTTTTCACAGGCCCGCAGCATACCCTCTACAATCTTGCGCCTGTCAAAAGCCTCCCGACGTCCATCCTTCTTGATGACATACGGAAGAACCTCTTCAATCCTCTCATAAGTCGTAAATCTTTTCAAACATCCGAGGCATTGCCGGCGTCTGCGAATGACTGTATTGTCTTTAGCAAGACGGGAATCTATTACCTTGTCCTCAACTTTTCCGCAAACGGGGCATTTCATCATGAACCGCCTAATCCGGACATTCAAGGCGCCAAAAAAACTTGATACAAATATGTATTATGATAATCCATAGTATGCAAGAAAATTCAAGAAACAGACTGAACTTTTGCAGACAGAAGCCCATAAAACTGTGCTCCAGCTTCTGTTTACGTTATAACAGCATGATAGAGTTTACCTTTTGCGATCAACTCATAAGACGCCTGCGTGGAGTGATCGCCTTCAAAGTATCTGGAAACAAAAGGGCTTTTAACAGCTCTCAGGTGGTTGACGGTATGAACAGTCGAGCGATGGGGTTTTCATGGTGATGTCGATCAAGGCCAGGCGTTGGGCAGCCAGGCTTGGAACAGTCAAAGACCTGATGGTTGCTGGTGACATTATTACCGTCATTTTAATGATAGTTCTCTCGGGAGTTTTGTTTGTGGCCATGCCGGCGTTCCTTCAGAACAGGGTTACGGGCATTGAAATTAAAAGAGGCACGGTGGAGTTAGGCAGATTTTCGCTTGAGTCGGACAGGACCCTTGATGTAGAAGGCCCACTTGGAAAGACGGTAGTCCGCATAAGTAAAGGTCAGGCTTTTATTATCGAATCCCCGTGCTCTAACAAGTACTGTATCAACATGGGCCACATTGGGGCCTCTGGGGGGGTATTGGTCTGCGTGCCCAACGAAATAATCATAAGTAGCGGGCAAAATAATGACAATGGTCTGGACGCAATAAGCAGATGAATGAGAGGACCCTGAAAATAGCCCGACTATCCATGCTACTGGCGCTTGCCACTTCGGTCCATGCCCTGGAGGCTCTGGCGCCGGTGACTCTGGGATGGTTCAGATTTGGCTTCGCCAACATCATCGGGCTTACCACTCTGATATTGTTTGGATTCAAGGATGCCTTTTATGTCACGGCAGGCAGGATTTTCCTGGGCTCGCTGATTTCAGGTTCCCTGGGCTCACCAGCGTTCATGTTGGCATTGTCAGGTGGAGTGGTCTCAATAATCCTAATGTGCCTTGTCAGTCTGATTCCCAGGCAATTTCTCAGTGAAATAGGCATCAGCGTTATAGGCTCCGTCGCGCATAACATGGCGCAACTCGCCGCTGCCTATTTTCTGATCATTAGAAATGAAGCCATATTCATGCTTGCCCCTGTAATGATATTGGCGGCCACAGGGACCGGCTTCCTCAACGGTCTGGCTAGTCGCTACCTGACTGCAAGCCTAAAGAGACACTGGATGATTCGCTAAGGAGTTCAGGGCATTTATCAACTGTATGCTTAGCCTCGTTTGAGCCTGAAAGTCCTCGAAAACATATTTGCCTCTAGTAGCCCATCAAACCGCAACATCTGGTGCAAACAGGCATGAGGCCTTTCTCAGAGATACTCTTTCTAAACTTTTTGTAAAGCTCGGAGTTCCACAGTTCGGTAATGGTATGATCCTTCACGTTACCGACCACAAAGTCGTGATAGTCCCTGCATGGCGACATATCACCATTGGAATTTATCTCAACTGCGCTGAATATTGACACGCACTTGTCAAACCCGAATGTGCAATCATGGTCGGTGTAATAGCGGTGCAAATCTGCGGGTTCCTGAAGCGGTGGCATTACTATCACTGCCGGTCCGGACATGCTGGACGCTAGCTTGTTGAGCTTTTTTATCTGATTGGAGAGGGCGTTGATATCGGGTGGCAGCCAGTTCCCGATCCAGCCAAAATGTTTCTCGGGTTTGAATCCGAAACGCCTCTCAAAGTCCCTGGCATGACTCTTTGCAGATGCTTCATCTATCCACCATGCCAGGTAAAATACGCATACATCGGCCTTGTCCTTGAAAACCTCGTATATATCAACCAATCGCTTGTAATTTACATTGTTAATGGTCGTAAGCGTTGCGATCAAAGGCAGTCTCTGGGAATTGGCCTTTCTTACCTCAAGAATGGTGTCTATGGCGTTTGAAATGACCTTGAAGTTATTTACACTGGGGTTTGCGCCGGGACGACTTGAGTTGTGAGTGGCTTCATCAGGTCCGTCAACAGATATCTGTATAACGAACATAGGCGCTTCAACGAGTCTTTGGGCATGCTGGGCCAATCCAGTTCCGTTTGTCGCTATGCTCGGCGGCATACCAAGCCTGGCAGCCTCTTCAAGTACCTCAACGGAACCCTTATACAGCATCGGTTCGCCACCCCAGAGATAAACCGAAGGATGGTGACCATTTCGGTCCATGTCATTGAGCAGTTCGATATAACGCTGAGGTTTTACTTCCTGGTCCTTGAGGTCTTTGAGCGAACAGGCTCGCAAAAAGCCGCTGTCACCCCATTGGCCGCAGGTATGGCATCTCAGGTTGCACACGTCAGTGATTCTTATGCTGCACTGCCTGATTTTGTTGGCCGTTCCCTCCTCCGAGCGTTTAGAAAGATTTCTGAGAAACTTGTCAACCTGAATCATCGCTACATTTTTAGCATATTTGGGACTTTCAAGAAGTTTGGGGGCGGTCTTCAATATAGTTGTGATAGGAACCCAGCTCTGGCTCATAACGTTCTAATACTCCAAAAAATTTATAGGTTTCTTATATTTGAGAAATGATCTTTCACGTCAATGAATGCTAAAACAACCTCTGGATCAAACTGTCGTTCACTTTCTCTCTCTATGAGGTTTGAGGCTTCTTCGTGGGTGAAAGCAGCTTTGTATCTTCGCTCGGTGGTCAACGCGTCATACACATCGGCAACCGTTACTATCCTGGCGGCAAGAGGAATCTTGTCGCCCTTTAAACCGAAGGGGTATCCCGAGCCATCCCACCTCTCATGATGATAGTAGCAGACATCGCGACCAAGGGTCAAATAACTCTGGCCTTCTCCTGCCTCTATGGCGGCTTCCTCGAGAGCCTTGCCACCATACAGGGCATGCTGTTTCATTATTTCAAAGTCATCTTCCCCGAATTTCCCAGGATGAAAAAGAATGGAATCAGGTATGACGAGTTTGCCTATGTCGTGTAGAACCGAGCACTGAACCAGGTCAAGGATGTAGTCTTCATTGAAGAGGTGTCCGTAGGCTGGGCGACCTGCCAACGACCTGCAAAGGCATTCACAGTAGGCCTGAAGGCGTTTGAGGTGCGACCCGGTCTCTCCGTCGCGGGCTTCAGCAAGTTTGGCCAGTGCAAAGATTGAGGCGCCCTGGATGTTCCTGATACGTTCATATGATTGGACGAGTTGTTCATGCAGGCGGACCTGTTCGGTCACGTCCTGGCCAAGTCCGAGGATGCCCTGAAGCTTCCCCTTGCTGTCGTGCATGGGTGACATTGCCATGGAAAGCACGACCTGGTTCCCATCCTTAGACAACTGGGTTACTGTCTCCTGAACATTCCCGGCCCCGTCATTCATCTTCTCCATCAAGCTGGATCTTATCTCAGACTGTTTAACGTCCTTGGGATACAGCATGAGGATGGATTTTCCGAGCATTTCGTCCGGGCGATAGCCGAGTATGTTTTCAGCCCCTGAATTCCAGAAAATGATGTTTTCCTCCAGGTCGGATACTATGATGGAGACACCGGTGGAGCTGTCAAGGATTCCCCGTAGAAAGTCGTTCGTTCTTGCCAGTTCCCTGGTTCTGGCGGCTACCTGCGCTTCCAGCCTGTGAGTGTATTCGTTTTCAAGCATCTTGAGTCTGCAATGCTCGGCCGCTTTTTCCAGTGTGCTGATAAGGATTTCAGTGTTAATCGGTTTCAGCAGGAAATCGTATGCTCCAAGCCGGAGGGCCTTGATTGCGTTTTCCATCTCACCGTGTCCGGTCAGCATTATGACCGGCGTAGTGTCATCAATGTCCCTGATGGTCTTGAGCAGCTTCATCCCGTCCATGCCGGGCATCTGAATGTCTGTGAGCACAATGTCGGGCTTGATTTTGGAAAAATATTCGAGGGCTCTTTCACCCGAATTCGCAGTGATCGGGTTAAAACCGCTGAGAGATAGCAGATCAGACAGATAACCCAGAGCATCTTCGTCATCATCAACAGTCAGAACGCAGGGTTCCGCCTTGAAAGAGTCGGAAGTGGCTGGCTCAAAAGTCGCCCCACTATTGATCCACATTTCTGAGGTCAACTCAGCTCCTCACTATGGAATTGGTATTGGCCCCCGGCCTGATAAGCGGTCTGTGTAGACCCCATGTCCTATTCTCTTCCAAACAACATACGTTTGTAAACAGTTTGCCCCACTTTTTTACCCAATTCAAGAATATGCCACATATTGACTAAGATGTTTCCAGTAATTATCTGTAAAGGGAAAATTTTTGGTGGCCCATCCGCTATCGCTCAATGCGGTCTCACCCAGGATATGGGCCTTTTGACGTAGACAAAAGCTGACAAGGAGAAAATAATGCGCGTTGACAAGTTCACTCTTAAATCTCAAGAAGCCTTGGAAACCGCTCAGAATATGGCGTCTCAGAGAG
>CALDNG010000372.1 GCA_937915285.1 uncultured Desulfomonile sp.
GGGACGTCTGGTTCTTGTCCCACCGATTATCATACTGCTTTTTTTCCCGGGAAAAGCGCCTTCCGCTCTTGCGGCCTTACTGTTTTTAATTGCTTCTCTTACGGATTTCTTCGACGGATTCATTGCCCGACGATTGAAGGTAGAGTCATCGTTCGGTCAATTCCTGGATCCAATTGCAGACAAGGTTCTTGTAACATCGGCCTTGATAATGTTAATCGCTCTGGATCGCGTAGACGCATGGATTGTCATGCTGATAATATCAAGGGAAGTAGCCGTGAGCGCACTTAGGGCGACAACAAAAACCTGGGATACTACCTTAAAGCCTAGCAAAGTGGGTAAGTGGAAGGCGTTCTTTCAGTTTACCGCAATAGTCCCACTGATAATCAATTATGAATACACAATAATCATACCCATAGATTTCCATGAGGTAGGCACAGTGCTAATTTATTGCGCTTTAGTGCTCACACTTTGGTCTGGGATTGATTATTTTGTGAAGTTTTACAGGGAATATAGCAAAAGGTCAGGCGCTGGGGCCACATAAAAAGTCTGTCGATGGTGAGTGCAATTCAGTGATGGCGGAGGGAGAGGGATTCGAACCCCCGGATCTTTCGATCAACGGTTTTCAAGACCGCCGCCTTAAACCACTCGGCCATCCCTCCGTCCTATTGCAAGCAAAAAATTTAACTTATTTTCAGACTATTTGTCAAGATGTCGAAAAATTAACTTTTGGAGCCTCATTTGAGAGCCAGGGGTTGATCCTGCGTGACAATAATGGACAGCTTAGCCGTGTCCATCTCTACAAACATGCCGTGAGGCAGTGTGAGATTGGGAAGAGCATGTCCGTGAGGAAATCCGGATATTATGGGGAATCTGAATTCTTTGGATAGTTCCAGAATCAGTTCCTCGACCGCCTTTCTCTGGTCTTCCGATTCCGGTCCAATAAAACGCCCTAATAACAATCCGCTGATTCTCTGAAAAACGCCGTTTAGTTTGAGTTGCATGAACATGCGGTCTATTCGGTATAAAGGTTCATTAATCTCTTCGAGAAACAGAATATCCCTATCAAAATCGGGTACATGTTGTGTTCCGAGCAATGCGCACACCATAGAAAGGCAACCACCCAGCAGGCGCCCGATGGTTTTTCCTGGCCTTATTACAGTGACTTCCCCGATATTCGGAACAATTAATTCGGTTCCCCTCAAATCTTGAGTCAATGATCGGAGGAGAGAATCCAGTGAGTCACTGTCAAGATTTACACCGTTTTCCGTCGCGAGCATAGGGCCGGCAAGAGTCACCAGACCGCATCTTTTGAAAAGAGACAAACTTAAGGCAGTAAGATCGCTCATGCCAACCAGTATTTTCGGATTCCTCTGGATGGATTCAAGATCTATATTTTCCAGTATACGCATGGACCCATATCCGCCACGGGCAAAAACGACGGCCTGAATCTCGGGATCAGCCAGAGCAGTGTTCAGGTCTGAGACCCTACAGGAGTCTTCTCCAGCCAGATACCCTTTTCTTTTCAAAATATTTTCACCTGTAAATGAATCAAAGCCCATGTAATGAATGTTGCGTAAGCCATCGAGCAACAGCTTTTGATCCACGGGTCCGGATACCGAAACAATTCCAATGCAATCATATTTACTTATGGGTTTAGGTATTAAGGCGGTCATTTTGTCGGATCTTTCCCCTTCTCAATTTCGAATGCTCCATAGGCTTATCATAATGCTGCTTGTCAATGAAGCCCGTCAGTTGTAAAATTGCTAAAGAGGTTGATATGGCAGTAATATTTCATATAGAGGATGAGAGTTCTGTTAGGCTTTTGTACAAGGAGGTCTTCGAGGAGCAGGGCTACGAGGTTATGCAGGCTGAAACTGCGGAGGATGCCCTGAAAGCTCTGAAAGGGGTAAAGCCGGATCTGATAATACTGGACCTTAAAATGCCGGGGATTGGTGGTCGAGGCTTTCTTGAGAAATATCATAGGCTTAAACTTAAAATCCCGGTCATAGTCAGCACCGCTTACCCATACTATCAGGGAGATCCAACCTTACCGTATGTGGACGCTTTAGTGGTAAAATCAGGTGACATGGGAGAATTGATCGAGAAAGTAAGAGAACTGATAGGTCATCAGGGCCATTAGTCGCTTGCTGAAAAATTATTTTTGAATTTCAGGTCAAGATCATTAAGCGCGCCTGTCTGTCGTAAAGCTTCAAAAAGTATGATTCCTGCTGAGGTGGACAAATTTAGGCTGCGCACCTTGTCCAGTTTGATGGGAATCCTCGCAATCCGATCAGGAAAACGGTCATAAAAACGCTGGTCGAGGCCGCTGGTTTCTGGGCCAAAAATTATGTGGTCACCGGGTTTAAAGTTTACACTGGTGTAAATATGGCCGCGCTTGCTGCTAGTGAGAACAACACTGTCAACTCGGACACTAGTTGCGTAGCTTTCAAAGTCCTCCCACACCATCAAGTCAAGTTTTTTCCAGTAATCTAGTCCCGCTCTTTTGAGTGATCTGTCGTCAATATGGAAACCTAGGGGTTTTATGAGGTGAAGTCTTGTTCCAGTAGCGACGCATAGTCTGCCTATGTTACCGGTATTCGGTGGAATCTCCGGGTTTAAGAGAACCAGGTTCAACATTTCGGGCTTTTCCAGGTGGTGTTATCGGACTTGGGCTCCGGCACTGATGTAAATGGCCTATTCCTAAGGCCTAATGGCAAGGATCTCACTGCAGATTTCTCTCAGGCAATCAAAGTGTTTGTGGTCCAGGGAACAAGTTGGGCAACATTTTCGATGCAAGCCCTCTCCATCCTATTGGCCCAATCCGGGTCAGTGATCAGCACAAAAGCATCATCGTGGGTATGCATTCCAGTGAAAATGTCCTTGGACGACATGGTAGTGGCGTTGATGGTAGCCTTTACGTCAAAACCCCTGTTAGGAATTACGACAAGATCGGGGGCCAAATTCAGATGCCGCCCAGAGTAGACCTCATCGCGCTGCCTGACCTCCAAAAACAACTTTTTGTTTATTCTTCCGGACCATTCGGGCCCGGTTAAACCGACGTCCGATATTGTCAATTTTTCGAGATCCTGTTTGAGCCTTGCAACTGTTTCCTGCGCCCTTGACTGAGGCATCAGAAAATTACCGAATCGGTCCAGAGTATTCAGGTAAATTCTGGTCGGGTCCATCGCAAACGCCAATGAGTCGGGATGAATGTCTTCAAGAGACTTTGGGTCATTCCTGGTAAACTTCAGGTATCCAAGGGATTTTAGGATATTGTTTAGATAGATTTGTGTCTCAAGGCTGGCGAAACCGTGGTCTGAGAGAAAAACCTTCAGAACTGTCTGCCCCATCAATCCCACGATCGATTGAATAAAACTATCTATCATGCCGTAATACGATATAAAATCTGAATGAAAAGCATGGTCTTTGTCTTCAAATGCGTCATACAAAAAATGATGCAAACGATCAGTCCCTGTTATCACCAGAATTAACATGTCCCAATATTCCCGGACGAGATGAAGGGACACCTGCCGCAGGCAGTTAAGGTTATCGAACAGATCCTTTATCAGAAAATTTCTATCCCCTCTGGCTCTGATATTGTCAGTATCAATTTTATAATTTTGGCTTTTCAGCCATGGAGTGAGGGTTTCGGGATAGACGGCCCTTTCAAATATAGGGGCCACGAATCCACAGATCAGTTTTCCATTTAGAGGTCTGGCGGGGTATGTGAAAGGAAGGTTGATTATCAGGGCTCTCTTTTCCTGATGTCTAGTCCAGATCGTGGGGCAAAGCACATCATCGAAGGAAGGAAGTTTTAAGGATATCCTGTGCTTTTCAACATCAGTAAAACCGAAGATCCCATGGTCGGCAGGATTAGAACCTGTCATGAAGGATGTCCATGCTACACTCGAAACCGGTGGCTGGGATGTCTCCATTCTCAGCAGGGTTCCTTCATCGGACAAGCTTTTTAGGTTCGGCATGACACCCATGTCGAATAGCTTGAGCAACATGGAGTGCGGGACTCCATCGAGGCCGATGAATGCAATTTTTCTGTAGTCAGTCATTTAAAAAATTGTTCGCCGTCAAGACGAGGGTGCGCCTGCGGTTGATTGAATTCCAACGCAAACATTTTATAACAGGCTGTTTTTTATATTTGTTACGATGCCATAGGGGAGCTGTTCAATGCCAGGAAACACCCCAAGTTCAACGCCCGGTTTATTTGTTCCATGAAAATCAGTTCCTCCGGTCACAATTAGTCCCATCTCTTGCGCAATGCCCAAAAACATCTCCGTCTGACCGGATGTGTGTTGAGGGTAGTAGGCTTCTATGCCTTTCAAACCCATTTCGACGAATGAACTCATCACCGTGAGAAGTTTTTCATAATCCTGGATGTTTAGTGAATGGGGGTGAGCCACAACCGATACACCACCAGCCCTCGAAATTAGGTTGATAGCGTCTGAGGCCTCCATTTTCACTTTGGGGACGTAAGCCACAGACCCTTTACGCAAGTATTTGTCAAATGCCTCCTGACGGGTTTTGACGTAACCGTTTTCGTACATCAGATTTGCCAGATGTGGTCTGCCAGGAGAACTACCGTGTGACTCACGACGCACATCGGCTTCTGAAATGAAAATATTGTTTGCAAGCAGTTTGCTTAATATCTCGGATATCCTTGCTTTTCTCTTGTCTCGTAAATAACTCAGTTTGTCGTCAAGCTCCGGATTACTGCAATCAATAAAATATCCGAGGATGTGGAGTATGCCATGATCGCATGCGCCACTTATCTCGACACCCGGGATAACCTCTATACCGAAACTTTCGCCAGCCTCCAACGCTTCCTGTATTCCGGAAGTCGTATCATGGTCTGTGATTGCTATTGCCTTTAGACCCTTATCTCTAGCAAGCTCTACGACCTGACGCGGAGGCATGGTACCATCAGACATCGTAGTGTGGACATGTAAATCTATCATTTTAATCGGTCTTTCAGATTAGTTGATCTGGTTTGGGGATACTCTGGAAATGCTAATGTCTTGCGTTCTACTATTTTTCCAGAACTGCATCCGCAGTCTTGATCATTATATTTTTTATATCATCAATCCAGTCAATCACTTCAGGCTTCATGATACAACTTCTTAGACACGTTACCGTCTCCTGGTCCCATTCGATTTCCGGCCAGTAGTCCCGGAGAATGGCCCCAGGTAAGTTGGCCTTAGCCAGATGTAAACCCCGCTGGGCAGTCAAATCGAAAAATTTGTCAGTATAAGCAGAAATTTCTGAAGCTTTCGAACCTCTTACACCCCAAATCAATATGTCCAACTCGGGATTGAGAGCAGACATGAAACGAGGATCAGTCCTGAAAAAATCATGCAGTTTCAAGGCGGCTTCCCTAACTGTTTCAAGCTGCCTGGCGAATGCTCCCTCAGGTTTCATCGGTAATAGCTGCTGTGTTGCCCAAAGGGCTACAGCTGAGGATCCCGGGCGGGAACATTCGAGGCTGATTTCTCCCAAATGAAGCTCCCCGGAGGTAAAATAAGTGTATGGCGAATCATGCTTGTAATGAACACCAACCGATGGGTCTTTAAAAAGCACGCAGCCACAACCGTATGGCTGCAGTCCATGTTTGTGAGGATCCACCACTATTGAGTCGGCTTCCTTTATTTGATCGAATATACGTCTGGTATCCTCCTGAAGGTTTCCTGCGAGTATGAAATAACCTCCATACGCTGCGTCTACATGGATTCGGAAGCCATACCTCTCGCGTAGCTTGATGATTTCAGGTAAAGGGTCAAATGAGCCTGTGGCTGTAGAGCCCAATGTGGCTACCACCGTTCCTACTTCTCCTTTATCAAGCTTTCTTTCCAGATCAATCAGGTCCATTTTAGCCTTACTGTCACACTGCACTGCCTCGAATGGAATTCCAAGAACCGAGCTGATCCTGCCATGGGTGTAATGAGCTTGGCTGGACGCCAGTATTTTGGCTCCGGGCTTCAGAAGACCGGATATCCAGAGCGCTTCCAGGTTTGCCATAGTGCCACCGCTACTCAGGTGTCCGAGGCATTCCTGCCACCCGAACATCTCTCCAATCCTGCCAACCGCTTCCTTCTCCATTGCGGAACTGGCTCTACCCCCATCCAAAGCATGGTTGTTCGGATTTATCCACAGTGATAATGTATATGCAAGCCTGGCTATCGGGTGCGGCGGTTTAAGCATTTGTCCAATATAGTAGGGGTGAGGATACGGGTAATTGTCCTTCATCCGGTTGGCAACTTCCATCAGGATGGTTTGGATCTCTTCCATATTGATCTGCGAATCAAATGCCGGCAGATCCCGGAACCCGGACTCCAGTATTCCTAATGCCTTGGGTAATAGGGATATGCTCCTGGTCTCCAGAGTCATTGATTGCTCCAGTCTGTTCATAGGGAATGATTCTGCCCGCTAGGCTTTTTTAATGGTTTTGAAAACCTTTTAACACTAATAACAGAGGAATCTTTAGTAGTCAAAACCCTGGTTTCGTCGACCTGAACAGATTGCCTGACAGACGCGCGTAAAACAGTGCGCCGATCGAATTTGGGAGAAAATGAATGGAACTTGGTGTCCTCAAGAAAGTGGTGAAAGAGCTTGATGAAGAGCTTAGAGGTGGATTCATCGCCAAGATATATCAGCCTCTGCCACGAGAGATTGTTTTGAAAGTTCGACTGGCCACATTCGGAGAAAGGCGGCTGATACTGAGCGCCGATGCCGGCTTGGGTAGAATCCACACAACAAGTCTCAAGATACCCAATCCCCAAACTCCTCCGCGATTTTGCGCATATCTGAGGGCTCATCTGCAGGGGTCCCGAATCGAATCAATCACGGTTCCTATAGAAGATCGCGTTGTAGAAATACGATGCATACGTGGCAAAAATGAAGACCTGCAGAGAAGATTGCTGACACTGGAAATGATCGGAAGAGATTCCAACATTATACTTGCCCGGGAAAATGATGGCACAATCATGGAATGTCTTCAAAGGATATACGCCAAAGATGATGAACACCGTCCGGTGCTACCGGGAGTAATTTACCGGTATCCGTCCCTGAATCCTAAAAACCCGGTTAAATTAGGGGATGAGGCTTCTGGCTCAGACCGGCCGACCATTGAGCACAATGATTTGGCCAAGCCATCGGACAGGCCCGAGAAAAAAGCGATGTTACATACTGAAGGCCATACCAGTGTGGATAAGGCATTGGACGTCCATTATTCATGTCTGCTGGAAAAAAGAATTCTCGAAACATTCAGAAAGAATGTAAGAACACCCGTCACGGTCAGAATCAGGTCACTGAGGAACAGGCTGCAGAAAATCAACGATGATAAAAACCGGCTCGACAGGTACGCTGTTCAGCAGAAAATCGGCGAATTGATAAAGTTTAATCTTAAGAAAATACAAAAGGGCATGGCCAGTGTAAACCTGGTGGATTGGGAAACGAATAGTCATCTGAGCGTTCAGCTTGATCCTGCCCTTTCTCCGGTAGGCAACATGGAACGCTACTTTGCCAAATCATCCAAAGCCAGAAGAGGCATGTCCATTGTTGAAGAAAGACTTCGAGTAACCAATGAGGAGATTAGGGCTTTGCAGGATGTCGAATATCTGATCTCAGAGGCTCAAACCGTCCAGGAACTCGAACAGCTTGCCGAGGAAATACAGGGGATAAGCAAATCCAAATCGCGGCAATCCGGAAAGCGGGATACCAAACCCCTGACACCTAAAGCCAGACCGTTCATTGAGTTTATGTCCCCCTCCGGACTCAGGATACTTGTGGGAAAAAGCTCAGGCGCCAATGATACGATTCTCAGACGAATAGCCGGCAGAAACGATTTATGGTTTCATGTGAGGGATTTTGCCGGGGCTCACGTTTTTATGATTTCTTCTGGTAGCATGGATCCAACCGAAGCCGACATTACCTATGCGGCCAGTCTGGCCGTAGAAAATTCAAAAGCTTCGAGTAGTAAAAAGGCAGAAGTGATGGTCGCCTGTGTTAGAGATTTGAATCGCCCGAAAGGGGCCTTCCCTGGACAGGTCAATGTAAAAAATTTCTACACGGTGATCGGGGTTTCGGACAAGTGAGGGCGCCAGAACGAAAATGACCGACGGACATTATTATCCGTCGGTCTGTTTCAGTTTGTTATTTCTTCATGATATCCTGTTTGGATACATTCATCAAGCGAATCGCTAGGTTCTCCTTTCCAGATGGTTTGTAAGCTATTCTCACAATGTCGCCTGGCTCAGGCAGCTTGCCGATGAGGGCTTCCTTCAGGTTGAAGGTCAATTCTTTACCGGTAGACTTACCATATTTGTTCTGGGGTGATATGTTGATGTCATATTCCTCGATGACTATCACTGCGCTATCCTTGTCATATTTTAGCGTCTTGCCCTGAGCGACCTCAGCGGACATCGCCGGTATCGCCATTATCAAAACCAGAGCTATGGAAGCTATATAAAGCGTGAAATTACGTTTCATTTTTCTTTTCCTCGCTGGCGTAAAGTGATTAAGCGGCATGACTGGCGCCGGCTTTCTTTTCTCTCAATTCCTTGGCGGCTCCTTTGAACATTATCATGCAGATGTAAATGCAGATTGCGCCCACTGCTCCAAGGATCAACACTGTGGCTGGCGTGTTAATCTTGAACTGTTTTAGAATGATGGAAACCATACAAGCCAAAACCGCCAGACCGAAAGCTATTCTGATGCCGTATCCCTTGGCGTATTTTGTGGCTACTGTGCCGATCTGGGCGCCGATGGCAGCGCCTGCGAGCATTACGAAAACCGCCCATATTTCAATTCGGCCCTTGGCGCCGTAAGTGAAGGTTCCGTAAAGACCAGAGATCATAACCTCAAAGAGGTCCGTTCCAACAGCGATGTGTGTCGGACACCCGATCAGGTAAACAAGCGCCGGCATACGAATCAAACCGCCACCTATTCCCAGAAAACCCGCCAGCACACCCGTGAGGAAACTGACAAAGATGGGGAGCCATGCAGAGCAGGTTATACCCGCCACCTTGAAATGGATTACCGGAGGAATATTGATTCTGTGGAGAGTTTTGTACCAGGTTATGCCCTCAGCGCCGTGTTCCCCTACGTCACCAATTTTCTTCTTCTGGGTAGCCTTGTAATAATCATAGAACACCATCAGGGCGATCAACGCCAGCAGGCCGATATAAACCCATCTGACAACTGGACCTACCTGACCAATGCGCTCCAGCCACATGACCACCTGGGCGCCCACTTCAATACCTATGACGGTGCCGACGATCATTATCAGACCAAGTTTGTAATCCACGTTTCCAAATTTTGAATGCCTGAAAGTTGAAATCATGGACTTGCCGGCGATGTGCGCTATGTCGGTTCCAATTGCAAATGCCATCGGAAAGCCAAGGATGTTAAGACCGGGGGTCACCATCCAGGCGCCGCCCATTCCAAAAAAACCACCTATACAACCAACCGCGAAACCTATAAGAACCAACCCAGGCCAGAAAATCTCGATTCCGGCTATGGGCATATACATCATATACCACTCCATATTATTGCCCTCCTAAAACCGTGTTGCATTCTGAAGTGTTTGAGAATTCATAAGAAATCAATGTTCAACTATCTTTCTGGATGTCAGGTCGATTCCTACACGTTTCATTATGAAGTCTGTGACCAGACCGAAGGAAACGCCCATTGCAGCAGTTATTATCGTACATTCAATACCAAACCATAGCGGATTAGTATTGTATGAATCGACGAAGTAACGAGCTATATTATTTTGAACTCGTCTCGAATCAGCAACGACCACCAGCATCTCTGCCGGACCACCAGCCGCCTGAACCAGATCAGGCAATATGACCGATATAATGGTGGTTGCAAGAATCATGAAACCACAATAATATTTCCTCATATGATGAAACCTCCTTACACTTTTCCTGAGCCGTTGCGTTGTGATGATTTTGTCAACGGTCTTACCCAATGTTTGCAACGGATGTGCCATGTTGTGTATGTCTAATAAATATAATGAGATACGCTATTCTAGGAATGGCGGGGATTTTGAGAAGGCTTTATAATGAGACTGAAGTTGATCTGAACTGTCGGTTTTTTTTACACTATGTAAAATGACTAAGGAGTATGGTTGTCATGGACAGGTTTGATCGATCCTGATCTATATGGTGTGGAATATGGAAGTGTCCAATCCATTACCATCATCTGGTTAGCCTGGGGCACGTTTATTGCTTCTGTATATAATTCATGAAATATCGACGGGTTCACTGATTTTCATCAATAGCCAAAAGGGGCTCGGCAAATGAATTCTCTGGTTTCCAAAATTTACAATTTCTTTAGGGGAAATTCGAAAAAGAATTCAGCATCTTCTAAATCCAGGGTTTCACGCGTCTTCAAATTCAAATATTCGTGTTTCATGGATTTGCTGGCTTCGAATGCAGAGTTGCTTGACATTATTACGGACATAGAGGAGAAGCTGCGCGGACAGAACATATTCGGCATGTCCTATGTACGATCCCAGGCTACCAGGGCCGTGTTTCACACGCTGCGAATGGTTAAGAGCCTTGATGATCTGTCTTACCACAACTATCCCATGCTTTTCAGGGTTCTTGATGAGATCAATCTGAAAATCAATGAAGAATTGAGTCGAAAGAAGGAACTCCCCGCTACAGAATTCGTTCTTCCTTATTCTGAGATCGGTAAGGATATGGCTGACTGGGTTGGTGGGAAGAACGCGAACCTCGGTGAGTTAAAAAACAAGGTTGATATGCCTGTTCCGGAGGGGTTTGCCATAACCACAAGGGCCTGTGATTTCTTTCTCAGATCCAACGAGTTGATTGATGAAATAAACAGGCTTCGAATGAACCTTAACATCGATGATCCCAATGCAGTCCAGTCTGTCAGCAACGAAATTCAGGATCTCATAGTCAATGCGCAGATGCCTGATGATTTGCGCACATCCATAATGCACGCGTATACGCTGATGTGCGAGATCATCTTTAGAAGAACCGGTGATACAAACCCCCCTCATGCGGCTCTAAGAAGTAGCGCCATAGG